>CAJXTM010000614.1 GCA_913061385.1 uncultured Rhodopirellula sp.
TACACGTAAGGAGTCGTCGGCAGCGTCAGATGTGTATAAGAGACAGGCCCCAGTCAATTGATTTGCAAACTGGTGTAGAATCTTCCGTGGTCTAGCACTTATTTGTTCGTTGCCGGTGGAATTCAGTGAAGTATCGAAATTGTTTGTTCGTTGCCCGTTTTCCGGAGCTTCGAATTCATTTGCATCGGTTTGTTGTGTTTGTTGTTTTGGCGGCGTTGGTTGCAGACACCAAAGCTGACGAGACAGAGCAGTGGTCGCGATTTCGGGGGCCTAATGGTTGCGGTGTTACGAATGACCATGGTATTCCTGCACAGTGGTCAGAGAATGATTACGCGTGGGTAGCTGACTTGCCTGGTGTCGGTAATTCCTCACCGGTTGCTTGGAACGATCGAGTGTTTGTGACTGCAGCGGACGAGAAGAATGAAACCAGATCTTTGCTATGCATTGACTTGCAGACTGGAAAAGAACGGTGGCGTGCAGAGACTGGTTTTAAGTCCTATAAGAAACACAAGAACAACAGTTTTGCCTCGGCAACACCGACTGTCGACGCTGATCACGTTTACCAGTTGTGGCACTCGAAAAAAGCGACCACTCTGGTTGCCTATGACCATGATGGCGGTGAGCAATGGCGAACCGAGTTGGGCCCTTATCTGCATGGGCAGGGAGGAGCAACAAGTCCCATCGTGGCCGGAGGTTATGTGGTGGTAGCCCACGATCACAAATCAGATAGCTTTCTGATTGCTCTGGATCGTAAAAGCGGCAAGCAGAATTGGAAAATCTCACGAGAGGGAAAGCGTGCCTGTTATTCGACTCCATGCTTGCGTGAGGCAGGTGGTAAGACCGAGGTTGTTTTTGTTCACTGCTATGAAGGTGTGATTGGTGTTGATCTGGAAACCGGCCAGCTGAATTGGAAGGTCGATCCATTCGGTCGTGAATCGCAACGCGCGCTGGCATCACCGGTCGTTAGCGGCAATCTGGTGCTCGCCGGCAGCGGTGCCATCGCTGGTGATCGGCAGGTGGTAGCGATCGACGTTGGGAATGGAAACGGTAAGCGAGCGGCCGAAGTGTATCGTGTCGTTCGTCAGGCACCGCATGTTCCGACACCTTTGATCCTCAATGACCGTGTCTATCTGTGGAACGATGGCGGAATCTGCACGTGTTGCGAATTGTCGAGTGGTGAAGTTGTTTGGCAGAAGCGAGTCGGTGGTTCCTACTTTTCATCGCCCATTGCAATTGGAGAACGTATCTTTTCGATCGATACTGCGGGGGAAGTCGTCGTGCTGGCTGCAGAGGACTCATTTCGTGTTATCGCCCGCAATCCCATGGGGCAGGGGAGTCGCGCAACGCTAGCAGTTGCAGGAAAAACTTTGTTGATTCGCACTGAGGGAAAACTGTTTGCCGTTCGTGGTGAATAGTATGGTTACTGAAATCGAACAATATGGTGATGATTTAGAATCACGATTCCCTTTTAATTCCCTTTCCGAGTTTTACTTCGACAGGACGACATGAGAGCCCTTTATTTGTCTTTGCCCATTTTGTTTTTTTTTGGCTACGCTCCTTTGATGACGCGTGGGGTCAAGGCTGAGTCGGTCAGGCCCAACGTCCTGTTCATAGCCGCCGATGATATGAATTGTGATTTGGGTGTGTATGGCGACCCAATCGTCAAAACGCCGAATCTCGAGCGGCTCGCCAAGATGGGTGTACGGTTCGATAACGCGTATTGTCAACAACCGCTCTGCGGTCCAAGTCGTGCCAGCCTGATGACAGGCTTGCGTCCTGACACTTTGGATATGCACACATTGAAGCACGAATTGCGTCAGAAGAATCCGGATGTCGTCACGCTGGGGGAACTGTTTCGTAAGAACGGGTATTTCTCAGCCCGCGCAGGCAAAATTTATCACTACGGGAACCCAGGCCAAATCGGGACGGACGCAAATGATGACCCCGCAACTTGGGACCAACGATACAACCCTGCTGGTATTGATAAGACTCAGGAAGATTCCATTGTTCGGTATGGGCCACAGAAAGGAGGGCTCGGTATCTCGATGGCGTGGTGGGATCCCATTAGCAAAGATGAAGAACACACTGATGGAATGGTCGCGAACCGTATTATCGAGTTAATGAAACAAAAAAAGGATGGGCCGTTTTTTTTGGCTGCAGGTTTCTTCAATCCGCATTGCCCTTACGTTGCACCTAAAAAGTATTTTGATCTGTATCCACTCGAGAAAATCACCGTTCCCAATCTCGAGGAAGCGAGAGCTGATCTGAAGGATGTGCCACCCATGGCGGTGCAGCGGGACATGAAACGCTGGCCTTATTACTTTGACGGAGTCACAGAAGATCAAGCCCGGAAATGTAAACAAGCCTATTACGCTTGCAATTCGTTTGTCGATGCACAGATTGGCAGATTGTTGGACGCCCTCGAGGAAAACAATCTTGTTGAAAACACGATTGTGGTCTTTTGGTCAGATCATGGCTATTTTCTCGGAGAAAAAGGGCTGTGGTACAAACGCAAAGCGTTCGAACGCTCTGCTAGAATGCCGTTGATTATCTCGGCTCCCGGCATGGAACGCGGTACTCAGACGCGGAAGCCGGTTGAGCTTTTGGACCTCTACCCAACACTTGCAGATCTGTGTGGTTTGAAAGCTCCGGCAACCCTCGAGGGACAATCGTTAAAGCCGCTTTTGCTCGATCCCGATTCCGCTACGTGGAAAAAGCCGGCGGTGACGCAGGTGTGGCATCACAGGAATGCATGGGGGTACTCGCTTCGTAATGAGCGTTGGCGATACACAGAATGGTTGCAAGGCAGAGCAGGCCGTGAATTGTATGACCATTCTACGGATCCCACTGAAGTTCATAATTTGGCGGACAGTGAGGAACATCAGGAAATCGTTGTTCAGTTGTCAAAAGAACTGTCACCGTTTGTCACGTTGAAGAAGTACAAACGGGAAAACTAGACTGCGTTTTTCGTTTGGCGTGGTGTGCAGTTCGAGTCGGAAGCAATCATCAGGAGATTTTTTGTGAAACGGTGTTGGCAGTTTGTTGTTTACTTCAGTACTTTCCTTGTGCTGGGAAGCGCTTTCTTTGGAACTGCGGTGACGGTTCTTGCGCAGGAGTCCAACGGGAAGGACGGCGAGGTGCAGACAAAAAAATTGCTGCTTGCTCATTACATGCCTTGGTATCAAGCGAAGCCTTTTTCGCAGGCATGGGGTTGGCATTGGACGATGAATAAGTTCAATCCTGATGCAACAGACACTGTGGAATTGCCTGGCTCTGCGAAGCGGCAAATAGCTTCACACTTCTATCCCTTGATCGGACCGTACGATTCGGCCGATCCAGCAGTGCTGGAGTGCCAGTTATTGCAGATGAAACTGGCAGGGGTCGATGGGGTCATTGTTGATTGGTATGGCCTGACTGACCTTCACGATTACGCTGTTCTGCATCGAAGTACTGAGCAATTGATTGCTCAGGTCATGCGATTTGGGATGCGTTTTGCGATCTGTTACGAAGACAGTACGGTGCCTGCCTTGATCAAGGCTGGCATGCTGGATTCGGGTCAGCGAGTGGGGCATGTTGCGAAAGAAATCGATTGGCTCACCAAAAACTGGTTCAACAGGAAAGGCTACGTGCATTTGGAGGGCAAACCGGTTTTGCTGTCCTTCGGTCAAGGTGGTTTAAGTGATTCCGAGTGGACTGCGTGTCTGACGGAAAGTTCTCAGCCGATCGCTTATTTTAGCGAACACCAGAAACGCACATCAGCGATGGGGGCATTCGACTGGCCGATACCCAAGGAGGGAATCGCAGCTGTTGCACGATTTGAGGGAAACGCAAAGTCATGGCCTGAATCGATTGCTGTTGCTTTTCCAAGGTTCGTGGACATCTATGCG
>CAJXTM010000615.1 GCA_913061385.1 uncultured Rhodopirellula sp.
GAGATCAGCCTCGGTCTCGTGGGCTCGGAGATGTGTATAAGAGACAGGTCTGAATTGGGTCGATGGAATGCCGCTTTACACAGGCTTCAATACGATCTTGCCCCCCAACCGTGAGATTGTCCTGTCAGCCGCACGCGATGACTGTTGGGGAGTTCTTCCACCAAGCAGTTACCACCAAGGAGGAGTGAGCATTGCCATGGTCGATGGATCCGTTCGTTTCATTTCGGATGAAATTGATGCAGGGAATGATCATGTCCCCAGCGTTCATTTGGATAGCCCTACACCACCAGGCAGCCATAGTCCGTATGGAGTTTGGGGAGCGATGGGGACGCGAGCCAGCAGCGAGTTAGATAGCTTTGAAAAGGTGCCATAATCAAGTCACTGAAGACATCGCTTACTGTTCCGATGTGATGCAGTGTGCTGATCTGTGATTGCTGACAATGGAAAATGTTTTCAGCTCCTCGATCAGCATCGTCCTTCAACAAGCAAGACGGCGTGTGTGCGAAGGGAAACCGGCATCACAAACGTCAGTTGTTCTGTTAAACTCCACGGGCAGGCTGGGTATTCGGCAGTTGTGAGTCACAGGAAAGATCCTCTGGCGGGGGACGCATCGCAAAACGCTGCCCATTGCTGAATGGCTTTGTTTTGTCGTGTTCCATTCATGCCATTCCTCGACAGCCTGACTTCTCGAATTCCTGTCTCCCGTTAGCCACCCGTAGCAGAGCCATATGAGTCAGGTGTTGCCCGCACAAGATGGAAATCGTTTTGGCACGTTTGCCGGTGTATTCACACCCTGCGTGTTGACGATTTTGGGCGTGATAATGTTCTTGCGATTCGACGTGGTGGTAGGCAACGCGGGGGTTTTGTCTGCGTTGGGGATTGTGTTTGCAAGTAACGCGATCACGATTCTGACTACGTTGTCTTTGTCGGCGATAGCAACCAACACCAAGGTTGAAGGTGGTGGTGTCTATTTTTTGATCAGCCGCAGTCTTGGCCCCAAGTTTGGCGGCGCAATTGGCTTGTTGTTCTTTGCAGCACAAGCTTTGTCTGTCGCATTGTATGTGATTGGTTTCACGATTGCTCTGAAACAGTATTTGCCAGAGACTGTTTCTCCATTACTGATTTCCACGCTTACTAATGTTGTTGTCTTCGGTTGTGTGGCGATTGGTGCGGGCTGGACCTTGCGGATTCAGTTTTTGATTTTAGCGACGGTGGCTGTTTCATTATGTTCATTCTTTGTGGGTGCGTGGAAGGCGTTTGATCCCCAACTACTCAGTAGCAATTTGGGCTCTGCTTACGCTGGCGATGAATCGTTTTGGACGATGTTCGCGTTGTTCTTTCCGGCAGTGACAGGGATCATGGCGGGTGCGAATATGTCTGGCGAGTTGCGTGATCCCGGCCGGTCGATTCCCCGGGGCACGCTTGCGGCGGTTTTCGTGACAGCACTCATTTATGCTGCTCAGGCGATCTTTTTGGGTGGATCGGTGTCGCGTCATGATTTGGTTCGCACTGAAATGGTCATGTCTGAAGTTGCCATTTTGCCGGTGTTCATTGCAGCGGGAGTGGTTGCGGCAACCATGTCATCTGCGCTTGGCAGCATGATGGGTGCTCCCCGTATTCTTCAGTCCATGGCGCGGGATCGTGTCTTGCCTCGGATGGAGCAACTTGGTGTTCGGTCAGGCAAGAATCAGGAGCCGCGGCGAGCCATTTTTTTGACCTTTCTGATTTCCCAAGCGGGAATCATGGCGGCTGATCTGAATACGATTGCACCGCTGATTACGATGGCGTTTTTAGTGACCTATGGTCTGCTGAACCTTGCCACCTTTTATGAGTCGATTACCAAGAACCCTAGTTACCGACCGCAATTTCGCTTCTGTCATTGGACGACATGTTTGGCTGGCGCAGTTGGCTGTGCCGTGATGATGGTGTTGATCGATTGGAGCTGGGCGATCATGGCTCTGGGTCTTGTCAGCGTTTTGTATTGGTATCTAGCCCGAACGGCACCGGTCAAACAGTGGGGAGACCTGCAGAGTGGGTTCTGGTTTGAGAGGACACGTCAAAATCTGATCAAGTTGGAAAATGAACTTTATCATCCCAAGAATTGGCGTCCATTTGTGTTGGCTCTCAGCGGTCAGGGATTCAGCCGCCCACACTTGGTTGTGTTTGGAGCGTGGTTAACCTCAGAGACCGGCATGCTGACGCTGGGGCAAGTGATCTCGGGAAACTTGGATGATCGGTTGGAACGCAGCTTATCGCAGGAGAAGATTTTGCGTTCAATGATCCGTGAGCGACAGCTTGCGGCATTTCCATCCGTTGTAGTCGCAGCCGACTATGTTGCTGGCATCGAGGCGTTGGTGCAGTGTCAGGGATTGGGTAGCCTGCGCCCAAACGTTGTCTTGCTGGGGTGCCCTTTGACGGTCGAGCGAATGAGCGTTTTTGGTAACCTGCTTCGTAATCTTCAGTCGCTTGGCAGGAGTGCACTTGTCTTGCGCAGGACAGATGTACCGACCGACGATTGGTCTGCTCCGGCAGGGCCGATTGACGTCTGGTGGCGCGGTCGGGCCAATGGCGAACTCATGATTTTGTTGTCGCATCTGATTTTGCAGCATCCGCTGTGGCAAGGAAGACGATTACGATTACTGCGAGTGGTTGAGAGTGAAGCGGGAATCGAGGAGGTTCGGTCGCATCTGGATCGACTGTTGCGTGAAGCAAGAATCCAGGCTACCACCAAAGTTGTGGTCGCAAGTGATGCAGCCTCAGCGATCCAAACCACCAGTCGGGATGCGGCATTCGTTTTCCTCGGAATTCAGCCGCCAGAAGTCGGTTGCGAGGACGAGTTCTTTTCCCGAATGGAGTTGTTGGTTGGCCGTTTGCAACGCGTTGCGTTTGTTCAAAGTGCAGGTGGAGTGCGGCTTGAATCCTAGGGTGTGGGAAATTGGTAAGTGCTAATGAGGCTCTTAAGGAGTGAATTGGCGTGTGTGACTAGTAAGACAACGGAGAAGTAGAAGCAAGATGCCAGATCAAACAAGGACCGTTTCACCAGGTCCAGGTGAACGCAGCGTGCGAACTGAGAATGGTGTGGAGTTGCAGGTTCCCGACGGTTGGGTTCTTTTACCGCCAGGCGATGCAGGCTGGACGCGACGAGTAAAAGCAGGTGGCCCCACATGGACGGTCAAAGAGAAAAAGGGGCGTCGGACATTTTCCAGAGGAGTCTGGGCACCAAAATCGCGTGTGGAGGAAACCAAACGCGTGCTTGATGCGGAACGTTCGACCGATGCATATGTCAAACGAAAGAAACGGGATCAGACAAGACGAGAAGAGAAGCAGGCGGTTTATGTAGAAGATTTTCATGGGGCGGTATTTAGCTTTCTGGATTTTCACGACAGGTATGTGAACGATGCCCAGAAAATGGCGACACTTGTGACGAGTCATGCAACGCCCGTTGGGAGTGGGACGGTCGCTAGAACCGAACGAATCCCAATTGAAAAACGCGCTGAGTCAGCGGTGATCGCCTGGTTACGACACCAGACAACGGCTTACGACCATATGAAAATACCAAGAGTAAAAGGCAAGCGACGCGAGGTCAGGCGAATGTTGGCCGAGGAGTCGAGAAGATTGTTGTCTCGCTATCGCCGGGGCGATGTGGTTGAAAGTGAACTTTGCGTGTTGCAGAAGGCATTGAGAAGCAGCCCGATGCCAGATTCGAAACCAGAGTGATGACGGGCAAGCCTGTTGGGGTCTGTCTGGTGTTGAGTTGGGCTGCTGAGTGTAGCTGTAACTTGTGCAGCAATTTAGCAGTGTTTTGCGAGCTGTTCTGAATTGATCAGGCGGCTTCACCGCTGTCTCTTATACACATCTGACGCTGCCGACGACTCCTTACGTGTAGA
>CAJXTM010000616.1 GCA_913061385.1 uncultured Rhodopirellula sp.
GTATAAGAGACAGGGGTCAGCAGGAGCGAAACTGCAATGTTGTCGCTTGGTGCCTCTTCATCGGATTCCTCAGCATCGTCAGTAGCGGTCAGAACCGAGGCCATCATGCCGGCCGAACTATTTTCCAGTACGGGCAATGCATTGAGATTCAATCTTGCTGACTCATTCTGCAGACCGAATCTCAACCCTGCCAGCCTGCCCTCATCGTTCAGTCCTGGAGCAAGAATCGAAAAGTTTGAGGGGGTCGAATTATCATCGCCAAGCGAAACATTCACCGCTTGGAACATCTGTGGATTGTTGTAAACACCACCGTAGTCAACTCTTAGCTCAGGGGGTTCTGCCAGCAACAAACGAACCGCTTCGGCACCTGACTCAACATTGACTCTCGTTTGAACGATGTCACCTGACAAATAAGCCGAATCATCGTACGCCAACATCAAGTCGGTGAAGGAGTACACTGCCATCGTTGCAATCGCGACGACAATCAAAACAAGCACGAGAAAAAATCCGTGTCGAGCTGACTTAACTGAATATTTCATAACCCGGCCTCCGACAAATCTTCTTCTTCGGTCTCTATGGGCACTGCCATGGGCAGTCGCACAATGTGCGAGAAGGCACGCATTGAATCTGGTCCTAGCGAGGAAATCGTGTTTGCATCCTCTGTGGCAGCCAGGGCTGGATCGACCATGTAAATTCGTACTTGAACAGCGAGCGGCAACTCACCAAACTCGTCGCTACTCCATTCCACTTGCCACGTCAGCCCATCCCAATACGAGAACTCAATGGACTTTATTTCGGGAGCGAGCAAGTCACCCGTCTGGTTCAGAGTACTGATATTACCCATGGTTGCAGCTTCCACGGTGGCCGCACGATCGAGCGACCTACGGACCAAGCCGCCCGACATCAAGTCGGTAGCATCCGGGTCGAGTTCGGCGAGTGAATCAATCACACCACCAGTCGAATCGTCTGACTGCACGTAATAGGCCACCGTTTTCAAATCGCTGGGCACGTCTTGGAGATCTGCGGTGGTTTCGTCCAGCATCGCAACGTACTCCTCCAATCGGGGCAGGCGACTCAAGTCGAGCTGTATCTGGTACTGATTACCAATCAACCCCGGCGTCTGCAAAACGGCTACACCACTGGTAAGATCTAGCGTCGTTGTTTCGATGGACTCGATCGGCTCCTCTTCCATACTGATTCCAGCAGCTGAAAGATCTTCTTCGCTCCCACCCTGCCCAGCTTCTTCGTCTTCGCCCCCGAGGCTCGCAGACAAAAGTTCCTCCAGACCCGACATGTCGGCGGGCTCGGCGTGCAGGGTTGCCCGTAAATCATCTTCGATCATCTGCATGACAGCAGCAGCTAACTGCGTCTGCTGAATGTCCATGTTCCGTACGTTCATGTCGACAGCGTAGAACTGGAATGCTGTACCAATCAGCCCCATCAGCACAACTGACATTGCCAATGTCAACAACACTTCAAGAAGTGTAAATGCTCGTATTGCATGCCGTTTGAAACTCATCACGCTGAACCCTCCCCACCGGCAGCTTCCTCGCGAGCAGCCTCTTCTTCGGCTTCCATTTCCTCAAGCCCCAACGCAGGATCGATCATCCAACGAACAAGCGAATACTTAGCAAGTGGCGGACCTCCATCGGGATTCTGTGCCTCCACGACTACGCGAATCAACAGGATGCCTCCGAGTTGCCCCGGTTGCACCTCTACCGAGAATTCGAAGGGGGTTGTGGACTGTGAGTCGAACGCGTCCACGGGGGTCAGTGGCTGAGTTTGCGGTGTAAATCCAGCCGTGCTGTTTAGCAATACTTCAGAGAGCTTCGCCTGACAAATCATGCGGGCGTTAGCCAAATCCCGAGCCTCCCTGGCTGCTGAAATTCCGGTATCTACAATGCGACTGAGGATCGCCAACGAGCCACCGAGTATGGCAAGCGAAAGCAAAATCTCCAGAAGCGAGAATCCTGAGCGTTTGTGAACACGAACCCAAACTAGATTCGATCTCTGATGGTCAAACGGAGGATTTTTCATGGTGCCAGTACCTCGCTGACAGTCGCATCGCCCGTGATGCCACGAATCTTCACCACAACTCGGCCCATCGTAGGATGAGCCAAACCAATCAGCGCAGTGCTGGTTGATCCATCGGGGTAGAAGAGAACAGGACGACTCCAACCCTGACCCTGCCCTGAAACATTCATTTGTTCGATTTCCATGGCTCGAGCAGAGGAAACCACGCTGACGCCGCTGACAATGATCTCATCGGGCAGGTCAATCGTCTCAATAGCGGATTCAGATTGTTCCACCACGACAGCCGAAGCCTGATCCGCGCCGGTGAGCAATTCTGAACCTGACCCCGTCTGATCAACCGCTTCGGTAGCGTCCACCGCGGAATAGAAAGGCTTGGCTCGTAGGCTTGTTCCCTCAAGCATGCCCTCGAGCATAATGACTCGGCCCGAACGCATCGCTTCGACCCGCATTCTGGCAACGCTGGCTCGAACCTGGTCGCCTGCTCGGATCAGTCGCCGATCGTTCAGCAACATGCCCCACTTGGGCATCGTCATGGATGCCAATGCGGCAAGGATGGCGATGACAAGCAAAAGCTCAAGCAAAGTGAAGGCAGATCGACGTGTCAAGGGATGGATTCCGAGCGGGGCTTTATGAACTTTAAACACCGCTCCTTCGGTCAATCTCGCTCTGGAGCGATCCCGCCCGCAGTGCATTTCTGAGGGAGGTCTAATCAACTTCCTTCAACGGTAACATCGTCATCAGTGTTCATCTGTTGATCTAGCCCGGAACTACGCAGTTCAAAACTTCCGCCGCTGACATTGTATTCTAGGTCGTTATCCCAAGAATCCTTCGGAATTTCATCAATCAGTGGAGAAACCCACTTTGCCTTCTTGGAAGCATCCGTAGGACCATCTCGAAGCATTTCTAGATTCTCGGGAAGTCCATTCATGCGGATTTTGTACATTTTGACATTATCCTTCAACGCATTCAGGGTGACCTCGGTTGTCGAAACATTGGCTCCATCTTGCACGCCGCTGAAGTTGGTTACTCCAATGCCGATGATCATGACAAGGATTGCGAGCACCAAAAGTAACTCGAGCAGGGTGAAACCACTTCGGGCTGAGTGGGATGATCGGTGCGATCGAATGTGATTGCGGTGGTGCATTGCCTTTGCCAGATTTTTTCGTGAAGTAAGTGAGTGCCTAAGTGACGATATTATGGTCGTCTCCACAACTATAATAACCACGGTGTCTAGGGATAGTTCCGATTTCCTTCTGCTCAGAAGTACAGATCCCGATCACCACGGGAACGTACAATTTGACACACTTCGGCCGAAATCCGCGTCTTACTGATCCCGGCACGAAGCGGACAATCCGCAAAAGTCGCAAAAACCTGCGACTTGAGCGGGAATTCTGCCCAGCCCGCGGTAGAATAGGCAGATAAAGCGAATAATAATAAGGAGGGTCAACTACAGACTCTCAACGCCACTCGATGGCGTTCTGTCCTAAACCAGCTCCCTTCATCTCAAAGAATAAAAATGGTAGCTCGCGACGATTCCGTCATCCGCGGCTCTTTGATTGCCTGCCTGATTTTCCTTGTACTGTCGTTGTGCCTGAACTTTTTCCTGTGGCGACACGGTGATACCGTGGCGGCCCAAGAGCAGAATATGGCAAGTAGGCTCCAAACTGTGCAGGCGGAAGTTGCGACTTTGACGGACAGGGCGAGCCGCATGAAAGCCATGCTCGGTGTGGGTAGTTTCACGCAGGCTCAAATCGATCAGATGAAGGAGAACGCGTCGGACGACCCGGACACTGTCTCTTATACACATCTCCGAGCCCACGAGACCGAGGCTGATCTCGTA
>CAJXTM010000617.1 GCA_913061385.1 uncultured Rhodopirellula sp.
TACGAGATCAGCCTCGGTCTCGTGGGCTCGGAGATGTGTATAAGAGACAGCACAGGAACCGGGCAAAGAGGGCGAAGCCCCAAAGGAAGATAACAAGCCAGCAGAGGACGAAAAGCAACAGCCCCAGCGGCGCCCCGGCGGCCAACGCCCCAGCAAACCGGCGGTAAAAATCCCGCAACAGGTTCAAGACCAGCTGGTAGAGCGAAAAGGCTTTGCCAACTACCACTTTAACCTAGTAGAACAGAACGCCTTCATTCAAAAACTGCGAACTCAGTTCCCGACAGTTAATACACCCGCCAAACCCTCAGAGTCCGAAGACGGCAAGAATGAAAAGCAAGCATGGGTAATCAAGGGTGCGACTGACCAGACCCCGCCTGAACCGGTAACCATCCAAGTCGCAGCAGACAAAATGTCGCTTAAGATTGGGCAAAAAACGATCGAAATCGACAAGCGGAGCGAAATGTATGACGTCATCACCGATGGGGCAGCAGCGGGTTTGCTACCCGCACTCGACGCATGGCGAAGAATGCTGAAAGACGGCCCCCGCAAGTTCGGAGAGTCGTACTACCTCGGAACGATGCCTTTGGGTGGTGAGCGTCCCCTACGCGATGTGATGGTCGGCATCGCTGGCGAGCTAGAAGTACGTTGGCTGAGTCATCCCGACACCGGTGCAGTAGAAGCGATCGAAGTCTTTGCCGATCGAGATGAAGACCCCGCAGAACTTTGGTTACTGCGAGATGGCAATTCAAAATCGATGCCAAGTGTGCTCGACCTGCGTTACGGGATCGATAGCATTTTGAAGATCAAGCTGCAGTCATGGGAACAGGTTCCTGCTTCGGAACTCGAATGGGCGACCGAGGAAAACAACGCGAAAAACGGTGGCACTGCTGATTTGCAGAAGTCAGCCGGCGGTCCCCAACAAACAGCCGTGAACGATGAGGTGAAAGCATGAATCGCCTAATAACTGCTCTAACTCTGCCTATTCTGATCGCCGCGAACTGCTTGAGCGTGAGTGCGGAGGCGCCGCTGGGAAAATGGGTCCGCGATGCACAGAAACGTGTGGTAAAGATTTACGGTGCTGGTGGGCTGAAGGGACTCGAGGCCTATCAGAGCGGATTTCTGGTATCGCCCGAAGGGCATATCGCGACCGCTTGGAGCTACGTGCTCGATGTCGAACCGGTTGTGCTGCTTGATGACGGACGTCGTTACGAGTCCAAAATCGTTGGTTTCGAACCATCTCTGGAATTGGCTGTATTGAAGATCGACGCCACGGATACACCGTTTTTCGAACTTAAGGAAGAGCCGACCGTTGACTGGGGCGACCCTGTCATTGCGGTCAGCAACCTATTCAACATCGCAACCGGCGACGAACCGGCAAGCGTGATGCAGGGCACTATCGCTTCGGTAGCCGACCTGAATGCTCGCCGCGGAACATTCAAAACGCCTTACCGCGGCAAGGTTCTGATTCTTGACTTGATT
Organism: uncultured Rhodopirellula sp.; assembly: GCA_913061385.1. Taxonomy (GTDB): domain Bacteria; phylum Planctomycetota; class Planctomycetia; order Pirellulales; family Pirellulaceae; genus Rubripirellula. The sequence goes on from CAJXTM010000617.1 coordinate 1,480, forward strand.
GCCAACAATCCCGGTGCTGCCGGGGGGGCAGTGATCGACAGTAATGGCCAGCTAGCGGGTATGCTTGGAAAAGAACTCCGCGATTCGACTACCGGTGTCTGGCTGAATTACGCAGTCCCTGCTGACGCCCTGCGAACAACCATCGGTGACATCATCGCAGGCAGAAAAACAACGGTGATCGACCCTGCCACAGCCACGCTGCCACGCAAAGATTCACACAACCCGGATTTCCTGGGATTGGTAATGGTCCCCGATGTGCTGGAAACCACCCCCGCTTACATCGACAATGTGGCAAAAGATAGTGCTGCGGCCCGCGCCTCTCTCCGACCTGACGACTTGATTCTGCTGGTCAATGGACAACGTATTGATAGCCAACGAACCTTGCGTTCGTTGCTGAGAACAATCGACCGCCGTGATGATGTTGAACTTACAGTTCAGCGTGATACACAGATCCTTCCCGTAACACTGCAACCATGATTCGCATGCTTCGCCTTTTAAAACCCAGCAGCATATCACTGCTTTCCCTCATCATGTTCGCGTGTACGATTGCATCGCTCGCACGAACAAGTTCGGCAGACACTCAATACCGTCAGGCAATGGCCAAAGCTGTTCGCAACGCAGCAAAAAGCGTCTTGCCTTCGGTCGTCTCAATCGAAATTATCGGCACTGCACAGGCTCCTGCGGGCGAGGTTGAGCAAGATGCCCCCACATCAGGCGTTGTCATCGACACTGAGGGTTATGTGCTGGCGTCGAGCATCGTTGTTCGACGACCCGCAGCGAGCATTCTAGTCGTGCTTCCCGATGGATCACGCCATGCCGCAAATGTGGTCGCTCGCGACTACCACCGCGACCTGGTGCTTTTAAAGATCGAAACCACAAAAGAACTTTCGGCGATCGAGTTTCCATCCGAACTCGACCTTCAAATTGGGAAAACCACGGTAGCGGTGGGACGTTTCGGAAACACAGCTTCACCAATTGTCAGTCGTGGTGTGCTCAGCGGGACCGAACGGCTTGACGGTGTTGCTTTACAAACCGATGCAAGAGTTTCACCCGCGTTCTACGGTGGCCCCCTGATTGATCTTTACGGAAATGTCATGGGGATCCTGATTCCTGCCGTTGCCGGTGGTGCAGACGCCGATCCCACTGGCTGGTACGACTCGGGAATCGCATTCGCAATTCCTAGCGATGTTATTCTCGCCAAGGTACCAAGACTGAAGTCTGGCACGGACATCAGACGAGGCCTGATAGGAATCGCATCAAAAACCAAGGATCCTTACGACGACGGAGCAAAAATAGCTGCAGTTCGAAAGAGATCGCCTGCCGAACTCTCAGGCATTAAAGCTGGTGATGAAGTGATCGAGATCGATGGACGCAAAGTCAAACGCCATCAGGACATCAAACAGGCTCTGGGTAGATTTGATGCGGGAGAAACGATCCGCATCAAGGTGCGACGTGAAGGTAAAGAAGTTGACATCAGCACGGAATTGGCCGAGACCATCCCACCGCTGCAACCACAGCGCCTTGGTATTCTGGCCGATGAACAAACAGCCGAAGGTGATGATGAAGAACAAGTCGTAATCAGTGCAGTGCTACCTGGCACACCTGCGGAGGGGAATCTTAAACCGGGTGACCGACTACGCCAGTTTGGCGAAGCGAAAATCGGAAGCTTAAACGTTCTTCGCAGCATGCTGATGTCAGCTGAACCCAAGGTAGAAATTGCGTTGGCGATCACACGTGCTGGCGAAGAGCAGACAGTCAAGGTTACGCCAACCACGCTGTCTGGCCCGATACTTAAACAGATGCCCCAAAAATGGACCGAGGCAGAAACAGGCGAGTGGTCCAGTGAGGAAATCAAGCTCCCGGATGCCGGAAATGCGGCCGCTTTCCTAGCCCCAAAAGCAACTGACACGCAGCAGAATCTCGGATTACTCGTGCTTCTGCTGAACCCTGGCGGGGGAGCGCCAATCGAGGTGCTCAACAACTGGCGTGACGCAGCACTGTCGGCCGGAGTGGTGATTTGCGCCATTGCACCGGAAGATTCGAGAAGATGGCAACCCAAAGAGCTCAACGCCGTTGGAAATTTCGCTGCTGCAGTCATGAAAAAAGCGTCGATCAACCCAAACGCTGTCGCTGTCGCTGCCCCGGGCGCGATTTCTGGAACAGACGCGGAAGCCGCTGACTCGATGGCCCTAGCGGTTGCTATCTCGCAAAGCTCAACCTTCTTTGGTGTTTCCGTCTCACCAAAAACACGCAGCCCAGCGATCAGAATAAAAGAGAATGACCCCTCAGCATCCTTACAAATGCTGCTACCTATCTCGTCCGAAAAGGACCTTCCTGACTGGAGCCTGTCTCTTATACACATCTCCGAGCCCACGAGACCGAGGCTGATCTCG
>CAJXTM010000618.1 GCA_913061385.1 uncultured Rhodopirellula sp.
ATCTACACGTAAGGAGTCGTCGGCAGCGTCAGATGTGTATAAGAGACAGACAACCGGGTTCGTATCTTTTCATGCTGGGAAAAGAACACGAGCCTGGACGCAATCAGATCAACAGGCTTTACGTCCATGGAGCAGACTCGACGAACTCGCGGACAGCAACCGAGGCCAATCTGACTGGACGTAAGGCCATTCTCGAACGTGTTCGCCAGAAGAAGCAGAGACTCATGCACATGCAGCCGGAAACCGGCTTTCGCGAAACCTATCGCATCGAGGGCGAAACAGTCATCACGGTAAACGATTACACCTCGGGTCGAGTGTTTGACGATGCCATCAGCTACGCGTTCTATCCTGTTGACCTTCACACCAAATCAGGTGTCCGACCGAAACCGCTCAAGCGGGGTACAGTACCAACGATCTCGCTAAGCGCGCTGATCCCAAAGGGCAGTCGCAATATTATCGTGGCTGGGAGATGTGTCAGCAGTGACCGTTTGGCAAACTCTGGCCTGCGAGTCCAAGCGTCATGCATGGGTATGGGACAGGCAGCTGGGGTTGCGGCGAGCCTGGCTGCGAAAGCAGGATCCACACCACTCGAAGTTCCGCTGCCAGAAATTCACGCGATGCTTCGTGAACATGGACAGATCGTCCCCACCAAAGCGTAGCTTGTGTTCCCCTGACTCATGTGCTCATGAAAAAAAACCGACGCAGCTTCGTCTCACTTCTGACTGCATCAAGCTTTATTGTTCTTGCGGTAACGGGAATCGTGGCCTTCGTGCAACCATTCTCGATTGGAATCGTCGGACTGCATGCGCTGGTAGGTTTCGTGTTCGTCGGAATCATTGCGTTTCACGTGGCTAACAATCTGAGTCAACTATCCCTGTATGTGCGAAGCAGACTCCTGTGGCTGACACTGGCAATCACTGCAAGCATGACAGGACTCTTCTTCTGGCAACCAGGGCCCGTTCGATCGATCCTTGCATTGAGTCAGAATCTGGGCCCAGCCATCGAACAGTTTGCGATGAAGGAGGACGGCCTTGTATACGATTACAAACCGGCCAAAAACTACCAAATGACCTTGAACATCAGGGCTGGTAAAACCTTTGACGTCAAAGCGCCGCCAAATGTTGCCATCTGGCTCGAAAACGCGTCCTTCTACCACATCAAAACGCTTCACAGACCTGATGACACCGAAGCTGCCCAAGGCTCTCTTCCGTACTGGGATTTCAAGGTCCGTGGCTGGGAACGTGCACAACGTCAAGCCAGAGAATCGGGTCAGGATCTAAACGAGCAAACGGCGGTGGACGGCGTTACCAGCGCAACGCAGAACAGTTCGTTCGATCCCGCCGATTACATTTTGCCTGCTGATCTGGAAAATCCGCTGCCCTATCGCTTACTCATCGAGATTGACCAACCAGACGACGATGAGGCATCACTCGTCTATGCTGTTGATATCGACAACGCCGAACCTCGCACTTTTCAACTGCTTGATCTGGTTGGCTATCCCAAACGTGAAGAAGACGATGACGAGGGAAACGAAGTTTGGGAATTGTATTTCGTGGACGGTGGTTTTGAATCAACATTGGGTCTTATCGACAGTGCTCTGCTGACAATTGAACGGTAGCACAAGAGCAGTGTGTCACTTCAACGTTGAAAAGAGATTTACCAGCAGCGATGAATCTGGGGTGAATGCAATGAAAACTGCTTTCGCTCTACTGATCTGCTTCTCAGCCATTGTGTCCACCACGCTGCTCGGTGCACAGGAATCACCATCGCCCTACGCCGAGGGTTTCCCTCGAGCGTTCCCCAGTCTCAAGGCACCCAAAATCAAGTTCACGCGAAATGAGCAGGGGCTGCTTGTACGAACTGATAAAAGTCATGAGCAGGCCGCCGAAAAGGTCAAGGAATACCTTCAGACCCAATACCTGCCGAAAGTTCGTGAGCACTACCCTGATCAGGATGCGACATCGATCAAGATTGTGACCCGACCAACCACGGAAAGTCTTGATGTTCATGAGAACCCTTGTCTACATGCGTTGCGGCGACCGTACCACGGCCCTCGACCTCTACCTAGGGTCGTGGTACTTGGATTTCGAAACATCCAAAGTCGCTTCATCCCGTAAAGGATCCGAGCGACCTCCACTCCAACACGGTCCTTCATTGCCAGATACAATGGGTTGGCAGCATGAGTTTGCAGCATGATCAAAATTGCAAATGATAAAAAGACATTGACCCAAGATCTCTGATGATACTTAAAACAGTTTTAACACTTTCCGTTGCATTGATTTTGATCCACACAGATGCCAGTGCGCAGGAAAAGAAGTACCTTGTGAATGAATACAAGCAATATTGTCTTAAGGCTGGATCGAAGAATACTGACAATCTGAAAATTGCCTCCGGGCCAACCACCGTAGCTTTAAAACGGGGCCAGTCACCCGGAAAAACTTGGCTGGTATCTTTGGGCAAGACTGATTTCCGCATTTCAATCGAAGATCAATCGCAAGCAAAATTGGCTGATGTCGCAGCCAAGTTGGAAAGCCTGCCTCCTCTGTACCGACGAGCATTTGCAATTGTATCGGAGTCGGGAAAAGACGGTGTCGCCATCTACAGGGACCTGAATGGTGCTGCCGCACACGGTTCGCAAAATTATCTGAATATCATTCCACAGGCCAGTCCAGCCGTTTACATGCACGAAGCCGGTCATGTCATGGAACAGCGCGCTCGCAATCAGCAGACAGACATTCTGGAACAATGGACCAGCGCACTGAAAGCTGATCAGGTTTCAGTGTCCCGATACGGCGATGGAGTGGCTCACGAGGATCTTGCTGAGTTTGCGATGTTATATGCTGGCTGTCTCGATGCTGGAAAATTGGACCGACTGAAAAGAGATTCACCGAAGCGTTATGCACTGTGGGAAAAAATCTTGAAGCTTGCGGATGCCAAATAGCGTCACCAGCGGTGAGCAACCACAAGGTACTGTATCGAAAGAGGGCAGAAGATGGTGTTTCTAAAGAAGGGACGGGCACAGTTCCCTTAGCAAACATTTCGTATGCTATTAAAAGCCCCTATCCCTTATTTCCGCTCCTCTCAAACAGTGCCTGTCCTCATCTTCCATTAATTGGGTGAATCCATTCTGGCTACTCCTGCAGTTTCGCGCGGCGCAATGTTCTTTCGCACGCAAAACAGTCTGATTGCAGTTGGAAAATATCTGCCACCTAAAAAGAAGTCAAAGTGCCTTCTGTGGTTGATCGCTTCGCCGGCTTGAACGGCACTACCAACTCATTCTGTTCGCGACAAAATCGGCTTCACACCGATGATCTTCTAATCAAGGCTCTGTGCTTTCTCGAAGCGTGAGCCTCCCCAAGTTTTTACCAAAAAGCGCGCTGGCCGAGCGTCTGATTGACGCTGATACAGCGTGTAGGCGGTGTTCCGTCACTTTTTTACTCTTTCACAAAAGGAGAAACTACATGCGTTTTTGGCATCGTGGATCGCAGCTCTTACGCTGTTCATCGGCCTTACCTCTGCTCAACAAGCAGAGGCCGGTGGCTTCAGAGCTCGAGCCCAGCTGAACCCGGCAACGCCCGGTGCTGGCTTCAATCCAGTCGACTTCTACGCTCTCGACATGCCTCTCTATCTCGGATTGATGGACTTGGGACTGAGCGAAGAAGAAGCACTTGCCCTGTCCTGGGGCGGAGGCTGGGACTGGGACGAAGACTTCGTTACGGGTAGCTGGAATTGGGACGAAGACTTCGTTGAGAAAGCCAATCCTAACGACAGCCCTGGCCCCTGATCAAAGTCCGGTTCTGTTGTTGGCTTTTCACTTCTGAATTTTTTTAGGTTGCACGGCCAGGATCCGGATTCAATCCGAGCCAGATTC
>CAJXTM010000619.1 GCA_913061385.1 uncultured Rhodopirellula sp.
GGGCTCGGAGATGTGTATAAGAGACAGAGCATAATGCAGAGTGATTTTTGCAAGGTGTAGCGTGACATGGCTGACCGTGTCAGATGGCTCGGCTCATTAATTTGCAGCGCATCATTCCGGCCTAATTCCTTTTTCCCGCATTCATATGACATTGTCTCGCTACCGCGAGTGTTTCACGTTTGTTCTGCTTCCAAGCGTGCATTGTGCAGGTTTACTTGTTCGTCAGATTATGGCTAGATTTGTACAACCCACCACCTGCGACACTTGGTCCGTACTCATTAAGCAGACATGCCAGCATCGCACACAACTCAACTCTCCGATGGTAACTCTCAGATGGTGTTGATGCCGAACAACGCAGTCTCCTCCACGTAACCTAGATGCTGGGCCCGGCAATTCAACCAACCCAATTCAATCGAGGATAGTTACCAGTAAGGAAGGCGTTACCCCACATGTCTCGAGGGAAAGGAGCTTGCAAAAACGCGACATAGCCACAGGCAAAATGCAAGATATTCTCAACCTTTCTCCCCAAATTGAGGTCGAGCATTCTGCGCTCGCCTTGACGCAGTCACGCACCAAAGGGCTTTCGGATTCATCTTCCCTTCAACGCACTCCCGCCCCCTTAATCTCCGACCTCTGGGACATCGTTCCGAAGTGGGGCAGACTAATGAGGCCATGACGCTTGCGGCATCCTGCATTGATCAGCAACAGAGGCGAACCTGCCCCGCCCCGACACCTTGCATGCAAAAACGATTTGCCCGAATTTATTGAGCAATTACGAATTCAGCATGTTGTTACAACGGGTGCAGAATCCCGATCATTTTGGTTGACCAGCATGTTAAAAACGGGTCTGCTATCATTCGCACAGAGAAAACTTGGATTTTTCGAGCTTTGCGGTGCATTATTCACACACAGAGGCATCGAAAGTGTGATTCTCATCCGCTGGCGTTTCCGAGTACAATTTAACCACACGGGCAGGCGGGTCCCCGCCACCAGCTTTCTCACCCTACAGATTTCGCTGCTTTTTGTTGTGCTTTGTCCCTCCGAATCCGCGACGTAGCAGTTCCCCCCCTTCGAGCAATAGAACAAGAGTATGAATCTCAGTGTATCCAACCGTTTGAAGCGTCCCATAGGACTTCTATTGGTGCTGTTTACTGCGATGCAATTAGTATCTGCCTCGCCCACCGCCGCAGCGAAGCCCTTTGCTTTCCAACCCAACGATGTCGTGGCGGTGTACGGCAATGGCCTGGCAGACCGGATGCAACACGATCCATGGGTTGAGGCAAATCTGCAGGCGGAATTGGCCGGGAAACAGGTGAGCTTTCGCAACATGAGTTTCGCGGGCGACATGGTCAATAAGCGACCCCGCAACAAAGGATTCACGAACGATACAGAGTACCTCGAGCACGTCAGTCCAACGGTTGTGTTTGTGTTCTATGGATACAACGAATCGTTCGCTGGCCCAGATGGTGCCGAAGCATATCAAGGTGAACTTGTAAAATTGATCGAGAGATATTCCGCGCTCAGGAAGGACAAGGGTGTCGATCTACGATTCGTTCTCTTTAGCCCAATTGCGTACGAGAATAAGGGAGACAGGCATCTTCCCGATGGGATCGAACTGAACGAAAATCTTGCAATCTACACGGAAGCTACGAAACGTGCTGCGGAACAAACTGGCCAAACCTTTGTTGATCTTTTCAATTCCACGTTGGAACTCTACCGCGGCAGCAACGAGCGTTACACACTGAACGGCATTCATCTCAATGCCAAAGGTTACAACGCATTGGCGGATATCATTTCCAATGCTTTGACTGGCAATGCAGCTCAGGCGGATCCCTCGCTCTACCAAGCGGTTGAGAACAAGAACTGGCACTGGCACAACCGATATCACGCCACTGACGGAAACGACATCTGGGGCGGTCGCTCTGGCCTCAAGTTTGTCGACGGACAAAGTAACGCGGACGTGCTAAAACACGAACTCGTGATGTTGGACGTGATGACCGCAAATCGAGATAAAGCGATCTGGGCTGCAGCCGACAATAAACAGCACACAATCGACGACAGCAACGTCCCTGCTCCCGTGAAAGTGATTTCAAATGTCGGTGGCGGTAGTGCGAGCTCAAGTGCTGCAAAAGAAGGCACCGTTGATTATCTATCACCTGAGGAATCACGGGCAAAGATCGAAGTTCCCGAGGGCTACGAGCTCAACGTGTTTGCTTCAGAAGAACAGTTCCCCGATTTGGCGAACCCCGTTCAGATGCAAGTCGACGCAAAAGGACGCCTCTGGGCTGCGAGCTGGAACACTTATCCGAAGTGGGAACCCGGCAAAGAGATGAACGATAGCTTGATGATTTTCGAGGATACGGATGGTGACGGTGTCGCTGACAAGCGAAAAATTTTCGCAAACGTACACAACCCTCTCGGATTTGAGTTTTGGGGCGGTGGCGTCATTGTCACCTCAGGTCCAGACCTGCTGTTCCTAAAAGATACGGATGGCGACGACAAAGCCGACGTGCGTTTCCCACTCCTGCAAGGTCTCGGAACCGCGGACACACACCACGCCGCCAATAACCTGATCATGGGTCCAGACGGCGGCATTTACTGGCAAAGCGGCATCTTCCTCGTCCATAATCACGAAACACCATGGAAGCCCAATCTAAATATTGGTTCCTCGGGCATGTACCGTTTCAATCCACGCACTTTTGCAATCACTCCCCATGCTGGAAACAGCCCCAACCCGCACGGAACCAGCTTTGACAAATGGGGTTACTGTTATGCAAACGATGGCACCGGTGGTCGCTCCTACCAAGTGCGTCCCGAAGGCAAGGGGTTCAAAATGCACACCTTGCTCACCAAGGAGTTCCGCCCAGTGGCGGCCAATGAGATTCTATCATCGCAGCATTTCCCGGAAGACATGCAAGATGACTTTCTGATCTGTAATACAATCGGTTTTCTTGGAATCAAGCAGTACAGCCTTGATCGTGGTGGAGCAACGCCTCTACCGAAACCAAAGGTTCAAGCCGTCCCAGAGAACATTTCCATCACTCAGGGTGGTGGTTTGATAACGGTCAAACACCCTGCACTCAAGGGCCAAAAGATTACTGGCTTCAAATTGAGTGTGAATGGTAAGCAAGAAATGAATATCTCAGAAGTCGAGGTAATCAGTGGCAACCAAAATATCGCAAAAACAGCAAACTTGGCACTGTCCAGTCAGTACACCAACGGATCGTATCCTGCGTCCCTGCTCGTTGACGGTGACAAAGGTAATTTTGCGCACACCAACAAAGAGAAAAACCCTTGGATGAAGGGAGACTTCCCAGCACCGGTTGAAGTCTCTGAGTTTCGCGTATGGAACCGTAAAGGCTTCGAACAGCGATTCAACAACGGCAAGATTGAGTTCTTCAACGGCAAAAAACTTGTCGCTGCTGTCGATGTCAAAATAAAAGGCGGACAAAGCACAGATGCGAGCCAAAACCGAAAGCTCGGTGAGGTTTGGGGGACCCCCGGCATTGAACTGTTGAACAGTACGGACCGAAACTTCCGACCAACGGATGCGATCATTGGCGCTGATGGAGCACTCTATGTTGCAGACTGGCACAACGCCATCATCGGGCACATGCAGCACAACATCCGAGACCCCAACCGTGACCACAAACACGGTCGCATTTTCCGACTTACAGTGAAAGACCGCCCTTTGCAGGAGCCTGTGAAAATCTCAGGGGCCTCGATTGAGGCGTTACTCGAGAACCTCAAGCATCCTGTCGACGGTGTTCGCCATCGAACACGTGTTGAACTCAGTGCTCGTGATACCGAAACCGTAATTGCCTGTCTCTTATACACATCTGACGCTGCCGACGACTCCTTACGTGTAGA
>CAJXTM010000620.1 GCA_913061385.1 uncultured Rhodopirellula sp.
GCATCCCTTATTCTGAAATGCGATTGAGCATAATCAGCCGCATTTCGATCGATTGTTTGCCCGGGATTTTGAGAGCTGAAAGGACCAGTGGTTTCTGTCCCTTTTTCAGACGAATGACGCCGAGATCCATGGGGACAAAAGCTTTCACGAAGGACTCGCTTCTGCGCGGCGAGCGGTCCGATTCCGCGCCGACGAGAGGCGGGGCGTTGGCAACGGTCACTTCCCTGGTAGTGGCAGAATCACCGCAGCTAAGTTTAAGAACGGTCCCCAGGTCATCTTCGGAGCAGGTGTAGTAAACCTGGACCTGATACGCGCCTTCGATTTGCACATCGGCATTCCAGGAAATGGTGTCCTTTTTACTGACCCAGTTCGTGAAGAATGAACAGTTAGGGGCTCTGCCAGATCGTTGAATATTTCCTGTGGCAATGGCATCGCGAGCGGGCAATTGAGTGAAAGCAAGATCAGGATGCCCAACCGTGAACGGACGCTCGTCTTGGCCTTCCGGTAGTTCGCTAACAACTTCCTTGTCGAACTTCTTTCCAGCCGCAGTCAGTTCCGCGTACACCTGGGGGAATTTGTCCCTGACATCGGTTCGCTGGCCAGGATCGTTCTGGATGTCAAAAAGTCCTCCTTTATACCCGAGTCTGAATCGCGGGCTTCGCACGCTGGTCTTTCCTTTGAAGTGATTGATGTAAAGTCGATCAGGCCAGTTCCTGGCGTCGTTGCAAAGTAGCGGCTTCAGACTGACTCCGTCCATGGCTAACGCACCAGTATCCGTGATGCCAGCGAGGTCGAGCAGAGTCGGTTTCAGATCAATGCTTCCAGCAATGGTGTCAGTCTTGCTGCCGGCTTTGATTTTTTCGGGCCAGCGAATGAAGAAGGGGGAACGTACGCCGCCTTCATCGACTGCGCCTTTTTTGCCTTTCATGTCGGCATTCCAGCGATAACCGTTGGGCCCATTGTCCGAGAAATAGATGACGATGGTGTTGTCGGCAATCTTGAGGTCATCGAGTTTCTTCATCAGGCGTCCCACGTTCCAGTCGATGTTTTCGCACATCGCTAATGCCGCCCTCGCATGAGATACCGTTTCCGACTGATCCTTACGGGCGCGAAGCGGCAAGTTGTGGCTCTCGAACTTTTTCCACCATTGATCCGGAACCTGCATCGGTGAGTGAGGAGTGCAGTAAGGAAGATAGACAAAGAAGGATTCCTCTTTGTGCCCTTCGATGTAGTGCATTGCACGATTCGTGAAATCGTCGATCACGAATCCGTCACCAGTCACGATCTTCCCGTTGTGCTCCAGCATCGGTGAGTAGTAGTCACCCCAATGTCCCGAGCAGAAACCATAATACTCATCGACACCCCGGGCATTTGGGTGATACGGTGGTTGCATTCCGTTGTGCCATTTTCCGAATGCCGCGGTATGGTAGCCTGCGCTTTTGAAATCTTCGAAGATGGTCGTCTCGTCCAGATCCATGCGTTCTTCGCCGCGACTGGCTGATTTGACACCTGTGCGGGGATTGTAGCGGCCCGTCATGAACTCGGCTCGTGTTGGTGAGCAAATGGGGCAGACGTAAAAGCGGTCCAATGCCATGCCCTGCGAAGCCAGTCGGTCGATATTCGGGGTGCTGATATTGGTGTTGCCATGGACGCTCAGATCGCCCCAGCCCTGATCATCGGTCAGGATGACGATGACGTTCGGCTTGTCCGCATGAGCGGATAAGGTCTGTGCGTTCAAGTAAATAAGGCACCCAAGCCAGACACAGAGAGTCGTTCTGAATGTGTTGGTCATTTGATTCATTGTTGAAATCCCATGGTCACCCGTCGCGTGAGCGATGGGTTTGGTGAATGTTGGGCTTGGTACCTTACGCACTGGGCTGCCGATTTCCGTTACTTCGTCCGGAACACCTTGCTTTGAACGAGCGCGTGAATGAGTTCGCTGATGGCTAACTCTTTGCTACTGGCCGAACTGACGAGCTCGGCGGCCAGTTCTTCGTCGGTGAACCCGAAAGGCCGGCCCAAGGCGTATTCGATGAGGTGCTCGGTGAAGCCACGGGCAAAGTCTTCTTCTCGTTCGGCGATCAGGTCTCGCAGTTCGAGGAAGTCACTGAAGGCCGGTCCCTGATGGAATGCCCCAGAGGCGTCGATCGCCCACGTCTTCTTGCTCTTGCCGGCTCCATCACTGTCTTCCGTTCGCCATTTCCCGGTGGCATTGAAATTCTCCATGCCGAACCCGATCGGGTCGATCTTGCGGTGACAGCTTGCACACTGGGCTTCTTCCTGGTGCGTCAGCAATCGCTCGCGCGTCGTCAAGACCTGATCCTTCAGTCGTGAGATTTGTGGGACGTTGGGAGGGGCAGGCGGTGGTGGGTCGTTCAACAGATGACGCAGGACCCAGGCACCGCGTTCGACTGGGCTGCTAACAACGCCATCACTACCCATCGCATGAATGGCAGCCATTCCAAGTAAGCCGCCTCGAGGTGAATCAGCCGGCAATTTGATTTTACGAAACTCATCGCCTGTCACTCCTTCGATGCCATAGTAAGTGGCGAGCAGACCATTGACGAAAATGTAGTCGCTCTTCAGAAGCTTGCCGATGCGACCGCCGCGCGAATCGCGAAGCAGGTGGGCGAATGACTGATACACCTCTTCACGCGTAGCTGATCTCGTGCTTTCATCAAAATCACGGTGCAGTTTGACATCGAACTGGAAGAAGTCGAGTCGCTCCATGTCCAGCCATTGATGAACAAAGCCGGCAACGAATTCATCCGAACGTGGATCAGCAATCAGCCGAGCAACCTGTGCCCGAAGTGTTTCGGGAAGATGCAGCGTGTTCTGTTCGGCAAGTTGCAGAAGCTCAGCATCCGGTGGACCACTCCACAGGAAGTAAGAAAGCCGGACGGCGAGTTCACGATCACTCAGTTCGCGTCGCTCGCTTTCATCTGCCGGTTCGTTGAGATACAGGAACCCGGGTGAAGCGAGAATGACACTTAGCGGTGTGCGAATTGCCAGATCAAAAGTGTCTCCTGCAGCACGTCTGGTCTGAAAGATGCTCACCAGACGATCAATGTAATCGGGCTCTGGAGACACATCCCGAAACGCTGACTTCGCAAACTCGGTGAGGATGGCACGTGCACGTTCGGCTTCCACTTGTGTTCTAGCGACAGCATGAGACTTGTCCGTCCCCGGAGCCGTCTCGACGTTTGAGGCGTTTGCATGCTTCGCAAGAATCGTCTGCAAAGGTGAGCCTGTTGCGGGACTGTTGTAAGGACCTTCCAACTCCACCCAGTCGATCCAGATAGCGGGCGGGTGGCCGTAGCCGTTTTCTGCCTTCCGTCTGTTGTGCGCATCCCAAAGTGCTTTGAGGTTTCCGTTGTTCGGCTGTTTCTCCTGCACCGCAAACTCACGAATCGTATTGGAGGTGACCTCAAGGGGGATTTCGATCGTTTCGGGGTTCTCGATGGTTCCCGTGACTTGATGAGTGCTGATGGCAGGCCCCTCGAGTCCCCAGTTTCTGCTCTCGATTAGGCGCTGAGGATGCCCCACCTGGATGAAACGTCGCGAGGTTGGCGTCCCTTTTGCTGCTCCGACACGCACTCGCATGACATAGCTGCCGGGCGGCAATTCCTTTTTCGTCGGGGGAACAATGATGCGACCGGTACCGTGGGCGACCTTCAGGTAAGTGCCGCGATCTCGATGCGGCAGGGCTGCGTAGTGTTTGTGATAGGCCAGGTTGGCGCGATCATTCTCTGGATGGCTTGCGGCTGCTTTTTGCGAGTCGCGGAAGCCGAAGTCTTTTGGATTGGGAGTCCCCTCCAGTCGGTCGGCAAAGCCATAAGACCAGACCGGGTGCGCGGCCTTAGGT
>CAJXTM010000621.1 GCA_913061385.1 uncultured Rhodopirellula sp.
CTACACGTAAGGAGTCGTCGGCAGCGTCAGATGTGTATAAGAGACAGGATTTGTCATCACCGCGTTTTGTTTTTTGCTCGTTCTGGTGAACTATCTAGACAGAGTGGTGATCTCATTTGCGATCAAACCGATTGAAGCTGACTTGAGTATTCAAGATGGTGCCTTTGGTTTATTGATGTCAGCGTTCGCTGTTGGCACTTTGGCAACCAATGCACTCTCTGGATATCTGCTTGACCGGTTCGGTGTAAAAGTGGTTTGGGGAATTGCTCTGTTTTTCTGGTCAGTGTTCATGGTGCTGCAAGGGTTCGTGGAGGTCTTCTGGATTTTCCTGGTATTACGCGTCTTGATGGGGATGGGTGAAGGGGCGAATTTTCCAGCGATGAATCGTGCTCTTGTCGACTGGATTCGCCCCACCGAGCTTGGAAGGGTCACATCAGTTGCGTTGTTGGGCGTTCCGCTTGCGTTGTTGCTAGGTGGTCTGACTCTTGCGCCGGTAATCATTGGTGTAGGATGGCGAGCTAGTTTTATTTTCCTTGGCTGTTTGGGGGCGCTTTTGGGCGTTGTGTTTCTTTGTGTTTATAGAGAGCCACCAGAGCAAACGCGACGAGCGACATCAACGAGTGACGGACCGAGTAAAGTTGCTTTGAGGGAGGTTTGTCTAAATCCAACCTTACTGGCTACAGCGTGGTCATTCTTTGCATTTGGTTGGGTATTGTTTTTTGGTTTGACTTGGTTGCCCGGCTATTTAGAACAGACCTTTGGGATGAAGCTCAAAACCGTTGGCTATTTCAGCACGCTGCCTTGGGGGGTCTCGCTTCTACTCATGCCGATCGCTGGCTGGTTGTCGGATTTTATCATGCGTCGTACTGGAAGCACGCGTGCGGCTCGCGTTCACTTGATTTGGATCTGCCAACTGGTGGCAGTGGTCTTCTTCATTCCGGTCTTGTTTGCGAGTACGGCTTCTTGGGCGGTGGCGTTTGTGTCGATCGCCATTGGATTTTCGATGGCACCGAACAGTCCCTATTACTCGATCTGCGCTGACCTTTTTCCTACCCGGACGGGTGTTGCAACGGGATTTATCGTGACCTTCTTCTCATTGTCGGGTATCGTTTGTCCGGCGATCACAGGATGGCTGGCTCAAGGAGAGGGCGGGTTTGCGATGGCGTTCATGGCGTTGTGTGTTGTAGTGGGTTCCGCGGCGGTCGGTCTGCTTGTGTTTGCAGGAGGTGATGTCGACTCTGGCCACACTGCAGCTAACCAAACCAGTTGATTGAATGACCCGCTTGCTCAACGCAGAGGTGCGTGGTGCTGCGAGGCCCATGTAGCGTTGTTTCCTCTTGCCGCATGTTGGCAAGATGCGGGCAGAACTTTACGGCGCTCGCTGTTGCAGCAAGACGCTAAAGAAGGCTTGTCCCAGTTGTCTGGATCGGTGATTTACCAAGCTTGGACAACAAGTTCAAACGCTCAAAAACGACACAGATTCGGAGCCGAACTAATGCCATCAAACGATCCTAGAGTCTTGGGTGCGGGGACGCAGAGTAAGGTCAGCGAGAAGCGTTTATGGAATCTGGTATCTCGAGCAGCCAACGCGTTTGAATCCAAAAGCCGGTGCTCAGGCTGCAATTGCGTTTGCAAATTTTTTTTACCGCGAACAATCCGAGAGAGTGGGCTGCGCGTGCCTTGACACCCCCCCCCTTGGTGGGGTTCAATGGAGTCGGTCGCGGATTCCGATTTTTCGAGGAAGAAAAGCACGAATTTAATGTAGATTTTCCTGCTTAAAATCGCATACGCTACTTGGGCCGTGTTTGGATGGTAACTCCAATTTTTTTATTGCGAACGACCCCGAGGTTTAGTCACGCTGTTGAACACGTGACATCAATTCTTGAGCGTTGGTTCCTTGTTGTGGTGGGATGTATTATCGATGTTGTGGGGTGAGTGCTTTACTGAACAATTCTCCAAGGATGACAGGAAAGCTACGTACATTGACGCGCAGACTGCCCTCGGAGAATCTGCTCCGAATCGAACCATCAGGGAGCGGCAGTATCGTTTGAATCTGGAGCATGCCGAACTCACATCGGCGATACAAGAAAGCTACACGGGTTTCGATTGGAATGCTTGTTCAGAAGTAATGTTTTTACTTCAGCAAGAGGCAGAGCGTTTTTATTCGGAGAACTTGTTGGCCGATGACTTCCTCGCCATTTCGAACGCCTGCACGTTGGATTTGAAAGTATTAGGGGTGCTAGCCATTGGAAAGCAGCTACTATTGGACTTTGGAGATCGAGTCGCCTGCTTCACTGATGAACTTTATCGGTTACAGGAACTGAGTGGGGACGCTGTCGACATCGCGCGGGATCTGGTTGCCAACGGGTTGGATCCGAGAGTTGGTGAACTGGTTGCAGCATGGAAGCAATTCTTGCTGCAATTTAATACACTTGAAGGTTTGTCCCGCGATATCAAGCTTGCCTATTCGCCCCTAGCTGTTGAGTCGGCGAAACTAAACCAAAAGAATTGATCACGTAGTTTCTTTTTGGATCCTGTAGGTAATGCTCGTTGTCAAAATGGGAGAAACTCACCGGTTTTTTTTCTGTATTTGTAAATAATTAAGTTTGGGATTGTTGTTCTATATGTGAGTAGCGGTAACTCAGATGCAATATAATCTGTTTCGCAGTCTAAAGAGCAACTGCGAGGATTGCGAAAATCGAGTACACAACTTTACAGAGATGCTGTGCCAGTTCCTGACTTCCCGAATCCCACCCGTGACGAAGAGTCAATGGCAAGTGACCCCGACTTGTTGTCTGTGGTTTATGCCGAATTACGTCAGGTTGCTGCGGCTCGGCTCGCCAGGGAATTACCCGGCTGCACACTGCAACCGACGGCACTTGTTCATGAGGCGTATCTAAGGCTGACCACCGCCGGCAAGTCAACGCAATGGGAAAGCCAAGAACACTTTTTTGGCGCTGCGTGTATCGCGATGCGCAGGATTCTCGTCGAAAGAGCACGGTCCAAGCGAACTACAAGAAGGGGCGGCAATTTTTCGAGGGTTTCGCTTGAGGCTAATGAGCCTGTTTTCGAACCAGATATGGACCTTGTGGTAACTCTCGACGAATTGCTGAACGGCTTTAGCAAGAAACACCCGAGAAAGGCAAAACTGGTTGAGCTTCGCTTCTTTGCCGGGCTGACCATGGTTGAGGCGGCGGAGATGTTGGAGATCTCTGTTTCGATGGCTGATCAAGACTGGCGTTTTGCACGGGCCTGGTTGCGTGTCGCCTTGAGCGAATCCTCACAGAGCGAATCCTCACAGAGCGAAATGTAGATCAACATGTGGAAAGAATTTTTGTGTTTCCACTGTTATCGACCTAAGGCCGCAAACCAAAGGTGGCTGCCGCATCAATCAGCCCTACTGAAACTTGTGAGGTTACTTTGAGTACCAACTTAGATGAAGATGCGATTTTTCGCCGAGCTTTGATGATTCCCGTAGAGAAGCAGCGCTTAGCGTTTCTTGATGACACCTGCGAAAACGACAACGCATTACGAGCTCGATTGGACAGCTTACTCGAGGCCGATACGTGTGATTGGAATCAGTTTGATACGCATTTTCAAGAAGTGTCAATTGATGAATTGCCCTTCAGAACCATACCACAAATCGAGAATTACCTGCTGCGCGAGAAAATTGGCGAAGGGGGAATGGCAGAGGTTTTTTTCGCCGAACAGTTAACGCCTTTTCGCCGCGAAGTTGCTGTCAAAATTCAACGGACGAATAGCTTTAAGTCAGAGTCGTTCCGCCGCTTTCGAAGTGAACAACAAACGCTTGCAAAGTTAAAGCACGAGAACATCTGTCTCTTATACACATCTGACGCTGCC
>CAJXTM010000622.1 GCA_913061385.1 uncultured Rhodopirellula sp.
GAGATCAGCCTCGGTCTCGTGGGCTCGGAGATGTGTATAAGAGACAGGCTAAAGGGTCGTGTCGACACTGAATCATGGGATGCCGAACGCGAAAAGTTAGAAAAAGCATCGGAGGGCGTTGCAAGGGAGCTTTTGATTCCCAACGAAGGATTTCAAATCCCCGTCACAGAGGCTCTTTGGTTCAGCAACAATTTGTCGCTTCAGAAGGACCTGCTGAGTAGCTCAAATGACCGTTTGGTGGGCTACCTGAAACAACTCGAGTCTGACGACGAGGCTATTCTGGCAGCGTTCATTTCCGTGCTCAATCGCACTCCGACTGACGAGGAAAAAGCTGCCACGAAACAGTACCTCGTCACCCGGGGAGACCGTCGAGAGGACGGGCTTAAACAAGTCGCATGGGCCTTGATGGCTACACCTGAATTTCGCTTCAATCATTAGGTAACCACGTCATGAATCTGCTCAATCGAAGATCCATGCTAAAAGCAGCGGGCACGACCGCGGCTGCATCCAACATGGCAGCCGTTGACATCTTGTCACAACCCGCCATGGCTGATGAGCTAGCCCGCAACGGGAAGAACGTCATTCTGCTGTGGCTGGCTGGTGGAGCAAGCCAGCTGGAAACCTGGGACCCCAAACCGGGCCGCCTCACCGGAGGACCTTTTGCAAAAATTCAAACGTCAATCCCGAGCGTAGAAATTTCAGAGCTGCTTCCGAAGATGAGCACTCGCCTTGATGAAACGGCCATCATTCGTTCTCTGAACACCAAGATTGCAGATCACGGCCAGGGGTACTTCCTGATGGACCGCGGGCGTCGCGCTGAACCAGGCATTGAGTACCCACATTTGGGCTCGATCCTTGCCCACGAGCTCGGGCAAGTGGACAGCAAAGTACCCGACTACGTTTCAATGTACACATCGACCGAAGGACGGCGTCAGGGTTCAGCCGGTTTTCTCGGTGCAAGATACAACCCAATGTTCTTGACCGACAAAATGATTCCAGAAGACATTCAGCTTCCCGAGTCAATCAGCGATACCGACCACCGCGAAAGAGCCGCACTGCGGAAAGTTCTTTCCAAACAATTTGCACACAACGCGAATCACGCGGGCGTCAGCAGTCACGAAAATGCATATGAGCGTGTGCGAGGCTTAATGGCGAGCGACCATTTGTTCGACATCGAGCGGGAACCAAAATCGATGCGAGAAGCCTACGGCCCCACGCAATTCGGCCAACAGTGCCTGGTTGCACGTAGGCTGATCGAAGCCGGGGTCCCCTTTGTGAAGGTGGCTCGGGCGTGGTGGGACAGTCATGGTCAGAACTTTGAGACCCACCGTGAGCTGTGCGCGGACCTCGATCATTGCATGAGCGCACTCCTCGATGACCTAAAACAACGCGGCCTACTCGAGTCCACATTGGTAATCACTCTGGGAGAATTTGGGCGAACCCCCAAAATCAATGGTAGCTTGGGACGCGATCACTTTGCCAATGCTTGGAGCTGCACGTTGAGCGGATGCGGTATTCGCGGCGGAACCGTCTTTGGGAAAACCGACCCGGATGGCCAGACAGTTATCGACGGTGAAATGAACGCGGGCGATCTGTTCGCGACCATTTTTTCGGCACTCGGAATTTCGCCGCATAAAGAATACATGGTCGGTAGCCGTCCAATACCGATCGCAGATTTTGGCAGTGAACCTTGTACCGAGGTGCTAGCATGATCCCTACTTCATTAAAGAAAACAAACGAATGGAAATCCCCAAACATTGTGTTTTGCCTCGAACATGTGGCCAACGCGAAGCGAGTCTGGTGCGCAGGTTCAGACTTCAAGGTCTATCAATACGACATTTCAATTGAGAAACCTGAGCGACAACCTTTTGAAGGTGCCGGACACACAAGTTATGTCACGGGCATGGTGCGTCGAGACAACACGCTGATCACCTGTGGATATGACGGGCAGCTTTGCTGGTGGAGCATTGATGAGCACCGTTTGATCAGAAAAATTGCCGCCCATGAACGTTGGGGCAGAGCAATCACGCTTGCACCAGACGAAACGAAATTTTACACCGTTGCGGACGACATGCTGTGCAAAGTCTGGGATGCAACCACAGGTGAATTACTGGAAACATTACGGGAACACGCTCCACAAACACCTCACCATTATCCGTCCATGCTGTATGCCGTTGCGGCGTCACCTGATGGAAAATGGCTGGCAACAGGCGACCGTATTGGGCACACCGCAATTTGGGACGCCAATTCGTTTGAAAAAGTCGCCGAGATCGAGACCCCTGTGATGTACACATGGGACCCTCGTGCCAGACGACACAGCATTGGAGGAATCCGATCCCTTGCATTCTCTCCCGACAACAATGAAATAGCGATTGGCGGTATCGGAAAAATTGGAAACATCGATCACCTGGGAGGTCCTGCACGTCTAGAAGTTTTCAATTGGCGCGATGTAACGAGAAGATTGGAAATCGAAGACAACAAAAAGAAGGGTCTGATTGAGCAGATCATCTGGGCACCGAACAAGGAATGGATTTTAACAGCAGGTGGAGACAATAATGGTTTCCTGACCTTTTACAATTCACAAACGGGTGAACTGCTGCACCAAGATGGACACAGCGGCCACATCCATGAATTGTCTGTCGGACCAGATTTCGACGAATTGTTCGTTGCGGCCCATGAGCGACTCACCCGGTGGACAATGCAAATTGAATCACCAGAAGCAGAGTCGGCAGAAACACCAAAATCAGACGAGAAAACTGACAGCTAACAGCCGACTCGCCAGACAACTACTGCCGCTTTACCTCAAGTGTCAGGACACCGAACATGAAGTATCCCACAGTTTAACACGAATGTGTTAGAAGTCTCGCGGCAGAACAGCCCCGCTTTGACTGCTCGGTGTTGCCATACAAGCTGATCAAAACAGTTGTTTGCCAGCATTTACCAAAATGACGAATCCCCAGCTTTACAGATCCTGCATTACCGAAAAGGTGGAGTCCATGAAATTACAAATATCATTGATCATGACAGTGGTTCTGAGCGTTGCACCGGCAATCGCGGCGGACACGGAACCAACAAAGTCTGACCAATCAACCAAGCTGTTCAACGGAAAGACTCTGGAGGGCTGGACACAGCGAAACGGAACGGCCACCTACCGAGTGGAGAAGGATGCCATTGTCGGAACGACCACAGAAGGAAGCCCGAATTCTTTTCTTTGTACAGACAAACTATATGGAGACTTCATTCTCGAGTTTGACGTCAAAGTGGATCGCGCCTTGAACTCTGGCGTGCAAATTCGCTCGCAATGCAAAGGTGGTACTCCGGATGGTCGAGTCAACGGACCACAAGTTGAAATCTCAAATGACAAAATGGCGGGATACGTCTACGGCGAAGCTGCAGGGGGCTGGATGACCCCCGACTCAGATCGCAAACCACACGAAACATTTCAGGACGGCAAATGGAATTCATATCGTGTGATCGCCAAAGGGCCCAGCATCAAAACATGGATCAACGGCAAACAGATCTCTGATCTCGTTCACGAGGAACGATACAAAACCCATCCACGCGGGTTCATCGGCCTTCAGGTGCACGGTATCGGCCGTGGGCAGGGTCCGTACGAAGTCCGCTGGCGCAACCTGCATTTGCAGGATTTATCCGCGAAATAAAAGGTTGACGTGACATTTGAAAGATACGTTTCGGGTGCTGCACAGCAAAACTGATTTCAAGATACGAATGCAAATCGGGACAGCACGCTGACCCGCAAACCGTCTATACTCAATGACCAGAAGACGTGGGGCTGAGCGAGTATCACGTCTGTCTCTTATACACATCTCCGAGCCCACGAGACCGAGGCTGATCTCGT
>CAJXTM010000623.1 GCA_913061385.1 uncultured Rhodopirellula sp.
TCTACACGTAAGGAGTCGTCGGCAGCGTCAGATGTGTATAAGAGACAGAAGCTGGGGCTCAAAAACTTGAAAGTGAATGGCTATGCTGTCCTGGAAGAGGTCTTGTTGAGGCTGCATCAACGTGGTGAACAAATGGCGGAAGTGCCCATCACATACACGGAACGAGAACGTGGTCACAGCAAGCTGACAACGTTTGAGGCGATGCGGTCAATGGTTCAGGTCATTGCACTTGCTTTTCGCCGTAAAGTGGGGTGATGTGTTCGTGGTGCCGCGACAGACTGTCGCATTGGCCCCAAGGCGATCACGCATTCGCCTGCTATAATCGATTCCTGAGCGGGGCATGCATGAATGGTCTCGGTTTCATTCGTAACTGACAATAACAATAGGCAAGCGGCGTGTTGAGCGGGACTTCCTCTGACGATCCATCTGGGACCGATGCAATGATGTTGGACGGTACCTCCGAGGAGTCTTACTCCTATGATGACACGATCGTCCGCTGCTTTTTGACGGCGACCCTTCTCTGGGGTTTCGTGGCAGCAGTAGCCGCCGTGTTGGTCACTTCAACCTTGCTGCATCCAAGGCTCGGTGCTGGTGTGGAGTGGTTGAGCTTTGGGCGTCTACGGCCCGTGGGGGTAATGCTGTTCTTCGTGGCTTTCCTCGGTAATGGGATCTTTGCCGGAATCTACTACAGCACACAGCGTCTCGCGAAGACAAGAATGTGGAGCGGAGTCCTGAGCTGGCTCCACTTTTTGAGTTGGCAGGTAATCATTGTTGCTGCGATGATCACCTTGCCGATGGGGATCACCCAGGGGCGTGAATTCGGCGAAGCTGAGTGGCCGATTGACTTGGTCACGACGCTGGTCTGGATGCTGTTCTTTGCAGCGAATTTTTTCATGACTTTAATGCAGCGACGAGTGCGTCGTCTGTATGTGTCACTTTGGTTCTACATCGCCGCAGTGGTAGCGGTAGGACTGGTCAACCTGTGCACGCTGTTTGTGTTTCCAACGGCAGGGTGGAAGAGTGATTCACTGGCGACTGGCGTGCAGGATGCACTTTTGCAGTGTTGGTATGGTCACAACGCTCTGTTGTTTCAGTTGATTGTGCCATTCTTTGGGTTGGCTTATTACTTCGTGCCAAAGGCACTCAATCGACCTGTACACAGTTATAAGCTTACGATCGTCAGCTTTTGGTTCTTGATTCTTGTGGGGGCGTGGGTTGCGCCACAGCATTTGCACTACACCGCCCTGCCGGAATGGGCGTCCAGTTTGGGGATGTTGTTCGGAGTCCTGTTAGGGATCGCGATCCTTGGTGGCGTTGCAAACTTGTTGGTGACGTTTCGTGAGACAGAGGATAAGAGGCCCGCTGATTCTGCCTGTCGTTTTTTGAAGTTGGGAGTCATGCTGCTCGGGCTTTATGCCGTTGAGGAAGTCCTGCTGAGTGTGAAGAGTATCAATGCACGGGTGGATTACACCGAATGGATGATAGCTCACTATCAGCTTGGGCTGATGGGCTGTGGTGGAATGATGATTCTCGGCATGGCGTATTGGATGACGCCCAAGCTCTTTCAGGCAGAGATCGCCAGCACAAAGTTTGTTGGTTTGCATTTCTGGTTGGCCACAGTTGGTGTGCTGCTTTGCATCTTGCCTGGTTACGCCGCAGGTTTTGTGCAGAGTGGTGTTTGGAATGCCATGGATGATCTTGGAAATCTTAAGTACGACTTTGCAGAGTCGACTTCATTCATGAAAAGGATGTGGTCACTGCAGATGCTCGGCGGTCTTGTGTATTCGATTGGCTTTGTTGTGATGCTGGTCAATTATGCAAGAACCTGGTTGAATCGTACCGCTCCCTATGAAGTTCCGCTTTATCATCAGGAATCCTATTCCGAACCAACGCGTTCTGTTTCGCATTCTGAGCCACTCAGTGTTTTGGAAGCAGCACCCGTTTTGAATCTTGCGAAAAAGGTAGATGTTTGGACGAGATTGAATTGGCACCGACAGTGGGAAGAGTCGCCTCGAAAAATTGGTGTTTTGGTTGCTTTGGTGGTCTTGATCGCGTTCATGGTCGAAGTCGCGCCCGTGTTCGTTTTTGCAAGTAGCAACGTGCCGGAAATCGCTTCCGTGAAACCGTACACTCCATTGGAATTGTTGGGTCGACACATTTACATCGCCGAGGGTTGTTCGAATTGCCATACGCAGATGGTGCGACCTCTCATGGCTGAGACAAAGCGTTACGGTGAGTACAGCCAACCGGGTGAGTTTGCGTACGATCAGCCGTCTCAATGGGGAAACCGGCGGATTGGCCCTGACTTGGCACGTGAAGCAGGTAAGCAGACCAGTTTCTGGCACTGGCAGCATTTTGCTAATCCGAGGAAGAGTAATCCCGATTCGGCAATGCCAGCCTATCGATATCTGCTTGATCGGCCCATCGATATTGAGAAAGTAGATGAACTGGTGCAGGCGGCACGGGAAAGGGGAGCACCTTACGACCCCGAACTGACTGATATGCAGGGTATCGTCCGTAAGCAGGCAGAGAGTGTCGCAGCCGATATCGTTTCAAAAGGTGGAACCATCCGACGTGGTGATCTGATGACCTTTGATGCCGAGGCTGTGGCCCTGATTGCATACCTTCAGCGGTTGGGAGCCGACCTGTCGGCGCCGCCAATTACTGCCAAAGATGCTGACGCTGCCAAAACAAAAGATGAAGCGGGGTCAGAAGATCAGGACGTCACTGATAACAGAAATGAGCCTCGTGATTCCGGTATCAACAAGGTCGTCAGTGTCACTCAGTGAAACCGCCGACTATCCCAATAAGTCTTTCACCACCGTTCCAAAGCCTCGCCATGATAGGGGGAGTTTTTAAGTCATGAATGATCCAAATCAAGAATCTTCCGACTCAAACGACGCAGCGTCTGCAGACAAACTTACCGACGAATCCTTTGACGGGATTCAGCAATTCGATCATCCACTACCCAAGTGGTGGATGTGGTTGTTTGTTGGGTGTCTGATCTTCGCACCTCCATATTTTTGGTACTACCACAACGGTACCGAAGGACGTTCGCTTGCAGATCAGCACGATCAGCAATTGGCCGAAAATTTGAAACTGCAGTTCAGCCAGATGGGTGAACTTAAAGCTGATCGGGAGACGTTAGTGCGTTTTCTGAACGAAGACTCTTGGTTGCGCGTGGGCCGATCTGTTTTCAAAACAAACTGTGTCTCATGTCACGGACGCGATGGGGTTGGGCAGGTCGGCCCAAATCTGCAAGACGATCACTACAAGAACATCACGGATATCGCCGACATTCTGCGAGTACTTCAAAACGGTGCTAACGGTGGTGCGATGCCTGCATGGAAGTCAAAATTGTCCACAAACGAAATCATTCTGGTCTCTGCTTACGTGGCAAGTTTGCGCGGCACCGGTGATGGGTCGGGTAAGCAGGCTGAGGGGCGAGAGATTCCACCATGGCCACTGGCTCCGTCCGAAGCAAGTCAGGGCGGTGAAGAAACAGGTACGCAAGGTTGAGGCTGTGATCCTGTTCCAAGCCATTGGATTCTTCGTTTTTGAGCAGCCAGTTTTTGAGCAGCCAGTTTTTGAGCAGCCAGTTTTTTAACGGTCAGAGTTACGTAAAACCGTATCGGAAAACGCAACTCCTGGGCCCAGATAATCATCTTGGTAGTCGTTGTCGACGTTCGAATTAGCGTCTCTGGGATCACTGCATCAGCATTCATCGGATCTAAATAAAATGCTTCGAGAGACCTTCCAATCGCATGATTTCCGTTTTGAACCCGCTGTGATGTTTGATTGATTCTTTGGACAGTTGCGCCTGTCTCTTATACACATCTGACGCTGCCGACG
>CAJXTM010000624.1 GCA_913061385.1 uncultured Rhodopirellula sp.
GATCAGCCTCGGTCTCGTGGGCTCGGAGATGTGTATAAGAGACAGGTATTAGTGAGCGTGGTTTTGATCGGGATGATTCAACATCGATGCCAACGATGGAGGTGGTAACGGAGTGGAACGACATGGTGGTAACACTTGATCGCCTTGAGAAGATGCTCTACCGAGCCAAGTGATGCCGATGCGGGTCAGTCCTTTTTCAGGTAACCGGCGCTGGTCTGAAAGTAGCGACTTCGCCGTGTGGTTGATTGCGCCGACGCTTTCTCTGCGGGATCAATATCAGCGAGGTTAGCTTGGCAGTATCGACATCCGATTGTCTGAAGATGGAATTGAATGTAGTTCCGTTGCTGAGTTTCCAACGTTCCCAAGACAAATTGCCCAAGTTCAGAGCGATCGGGGCAGGAGAGGCGATTTCTTCTCCAGATTGCTCCTAAAGTATGCAATCCGGCCGATTCGCGTCCACGAACCTCAATCAGACGTTGACGCAATTTCGTGTCGCTGCGGAGAGCATGTTCGAGTTGCGAACAGCGTGCAGGGGGGAGAGCCTCATCAAAAAATGCACTGAGTTCGGCATCGCTGAAATGATTCATTGCACATTCCTGGAATCGTCCATTTTGTTTCGAGATCAGCCGGTATAACGACTCAGGCAGAGGGTGACATTCTGCCCACCGAAGCCAAAGCTGTTATTAAGGGCGTATCGAATCTCGGCTTCTCGAGCCTGATTGGGGACGTAATCAAGATCACATTCGGGATCGGGATTCTCGTAATTGATCGTCGGCGGCAATACAGAGTCTCGCATGGCCAGCAGGCAGACGATCATTTCGGTAACTCCAGCAGCAGCAATCAGGTGTCCCATCATGCTCTTCGTGCTGCTGACAGGAATCTTTGCAGCGTGTTCACCGAAAACATCACGACATGCCTTGGATTCAACTTTGTCATTGACCGTCGTGCTTGTTCCGTGGGCATTCACATATTGAATGTCAGAGGGCTGCAAGCCAGCATCAGCAATTGACATCCGCATGGCGGCGATTCCACCATGTCCATCGGGGGGGATGTCAGTGATGCGATAAGCATCCGCAGTGGTTCCATAGCCAGCAATTTCGCCGTAGATGGTTGCGCCGCGAGCCTTGGCAGCTTCGAGCTCCTCGAGAATGACCATGGCGGAACCCTCGCCCAAGACAAAACCATTTCGAAGACGGTCGAAAGGTCGACTGGCTTTCGTCGGCTCATCGTTGCTCTCGCTGAGCGCCGTGAGCAAGTTGAATCCAGTCACTCCGAACGGGTGAATCATGCTGTGTGTTCCGCCAGCAAGCATGGTGTCAGCATCACCACGGCGAATGATTTCAGTCGCTTCTCCGACTGCCTGACTGCTGGCCGCACACGCCGTCAAGCAGTTGAGATTTGGGCCTTGGGCATTGAACATCGTTGCCAGATGTGCGGCCGGCATGTTGGGCTCTTGCTCAAGTTCCTTTGCGGGGTTCAGTAATTCGATGCCGGAACTTATGAATTTGGATGCGTCATACTCACCGTCAGCGAGTGCGGCGGCCATCATACGGCTGAACGTCCTGAAATCCTGATTGCCTTCACCACTACCTAAGTAAACACCAAAGCGGACGGGGTCGCTGATGGAATCCAAGACACCACTGTCAGCGATTGCCTGTTTTGCCGCGCCGGCAGCGAATTTGGTATGCCTGCCGCGATCTTTCCATTCCTCAGCGGATTCTCCCGAATCGGTGATATCCCAATTCTTGACTTCTGCGCTGATCTTGGTGGGAAAGCCACTAGCGTCAAAAAGGGTGGTTTTAGCCACACCGCTTTGACCTTCCTTCAAGCCAGACCATACGGTGTCAGGGTCATGCCCCATTGGGTTGACCATTCCGATTCCGGTGACGACTACACGGCGACGCATCGGGCGAGCTTTCTTAGAAATGGGGGAAACAGTTAGCGGTGGACTTTGGCTCACCGCTGTAAGTGTGCCAACTAGATATTGGTGTATTCCTGAACAGGATTTCCATCAGGATCGACTGCTACGTGAAAGAAATTCATCATCCGTAGCATGTCTCTCAGCATACCGGGATTGAAAAGCGGGCCTTCTGTGAACCGACCATCCTCCAGAAAAGCGAACATCAAATCGATTTCTGCTTGCAGTTGGTCTCCACAATGACTCCGGCAGGTCACCGTTGCTCCAGTGTCCTGAACAGCATCGAGATCGACTGCCAACGAAAGTTGGTCACCATTTCTTGCCGGTTGGTGGAATTTTGCTTTTCCAACTTTGGCAAGAACGACGTGTTTATCAAACTGGAAGTGCTCTGAAACGAGGATTCCTCCCATCTGAGCCATTCCCTCAATGATCAACGTTGGCGGCAGCATGGGATAGCCCGGGCAATACTCATCTAACGCCTCTTCGGCAAGCGTTACATTCTTGTACCCACGAGCATGGCTGCCGCTCACAAATTCGGTGAATCGATCAATCCAAAACCATCGCATTGGTTCATGAACCACAAAGAGAAAAAATTGGAAACCGCATCTTGATCGTTTCCTGTGAGCAACATTGCCGACTGTCTGATTCAGGCATCACTGCCGACTTTACTGCCAACATAGCTGCAAAGATCACCAACAGTCAGCAGATTGCCAAAGTCCTGAACTCGTGGGTTCTGCTCGAACTGGCTCATGTCGGCCCATGGCATTCGTCGCTTCAGTTCGGCCATACCGTCTGCTGTCACGACTCCATCCTTGACATATTCACCATTGGTGAGGATGTCCTCGGGTGCGAGTTCCGTACGTTCGATGTTGATGTCGAATGACTTTTCAAGCTTGAAAACGATATCCAAGAAGTCGATAGACTCGGCTCCCAGGTCTCCTACCAAGGTTGCTCCACGATTGACTTCATCATCATCAACGCCCAGAGCGTCAACCAGAGCTTCTTGTACCTTTTCGAAAATCTCGTCTTGGGAAAGGCCCATCAGTGAATCCTTTTGCGAACGTGTCGTAATTTGAGTGTAGTGATATGGATCGAGTCAGTCGCTTAGAGCGACTTGCTCAGTAAGTTGTTTTGTAAGTTCCATGAACTGCTGTTTTGTTGATTTCATCACCTTTGCATCAGTGCCGAAATGCTCTGGATCACCGGTGAAACAGCGTTCAAGTATCAATCGTGCGGAGACGGTTACTCGTCCCTGCTTGGTTGCGGCTGCCTTCACGGTTGTTCGGTTTCCATCCTGTTTGACGACATCCACTGCAATTTGCAGGGTTTCGCCTGGAGCCAGAAAGTCGCCGAACTTGACGCTTCGTGTCTCTCGAAGCAATACCAATGGTGTTTGGAATTCATCATCGGATCTCACGAGCCAAACTGCTGCCTGATGGAGCGCTTCCAGCATCATCACCCCAGGCATCACCGGAAATCGAGGGAAATGATCCTTGAGGTACTCCTCGTCCGCGCGCAACGTCCTCTCCGCCGTAAGCCGTTTTCCTGGCTCAATGGAGGTGATTCTGTCGATCTGACGATATTTCATCGGTGGCGGGGCTGAACTCATGGCTTTACTCACCTCACTACAATAGGCACGGTTAAAATTTGCCTCAACCGTGGATTGTGCGGATCATCAAGGTTTCCTTGCTTTCGGGGACTTGAAGGCCGAAAGATTAGCAATTTTGTTCCTGATAAGCCGGTCTGAGGGCGGATTAGTGGTGTATCGGTCAATTTGGTGGATTCGTATTCGTTTCTTTCGGCTCAGGTTCGGGTGATCTCAACGCCTGCGAATGTTCCAAACGCTTGGCTTGTACGATCACCAGCACCCCGGCGATTAAGAGGCCAACCCCTGTCTCTTATACACATCTGACGCTGCCGACGACTCCTCACGT
>CAJXTM010000625.1 GCA_913061385.1 uncultured Rhodopirellula sp.
ACGAGATCAGCCTCGGTCTCGTGGGCTCGGAGATGTGTATAAGAGACAGTATTCACCCTGAGGATGCTCGCATTGTCATTGTGGAGGCGGCCGCACATGTGTTGGCTCATTACCCGGAAGGTCTTTGTAAACGCGCCGCAAAGAAAATTCGTGATCTCGGAATTGAAATTCAAACTCAGACGCGAGTCACCAATATTACGGAAGAAGAAGTTCACTTATCATCGAAGGATGGTGACCAGGTGATTGGGACTCAAACCGTTCTCTGGGCTGCCGGGGTTCATGGTAGTCCGCTGGGTGGCAAATTGGCACAGGCCTGTGGCATTGAGACCGATCGTGCAGGTCGAGTCGGCGTGACTGACATGATGAATGTAGAGGGGCAGGACGACATCTATGTGATCGGAGACTTGGCAAACTGCACCGATGGTAAAGGGGTGCAGATGCCTGGTTTAGCTCCCGTCGCTATTCAGCAGGCGCAGTACGTTGCGAAGCGGATCGTGAATGCAATTTCAGGAAAGCAAACTACCGAAACGTTCGTTTATAGTGATCGGGGGACCATGGCAACGATTGGACGGGCAAAGGCTGTCGTTCAAGTTGGCAAGCATGAAAGCGTTGGTTTCATTGCATGGCTGATGTGGTTGGTTGTTCATCTGTTGCAAATTGTTCAGTTCCAGAATCGACTTCTCATTCTGTTCCAATGGGGATGGAATTATCTCACGTTCAGTCGCAGCGCTCGGATCATCACGGGCGACGATCGTGTGATCCTGATCCGTGATGAAGGCGTCAATGATACTGCGGCCACGAGTTCACACATCCCCGATGGCCCTGGAACGCAAGAAGCATCGCAATGAGGAAGAAGCTGGGTTTTTTAATCTCGAAAAATCGTTAGTAGAGGCACTTAGCGAGTGCTGGTTGCTGGAACCTCGTCAATTCCACAGCACTTGGCACAGGCACGTTTATCTTGCCTGAGAGTACGATCACGTGGCATTGAATTTTCCTTAAATAAACAAAACGGACTGTGTCAAATTGACCATGAATGAACAGGACAACGCCCCGGACTTGGACATTGATGCTGACGGTGATGAGGGCGGCACACAGTGTTCACCATCCGGAAAGATTCCACTTCTCAAGCGGTTTGAGGAAGTATGGGCTGCCTATGCGCCCCTGCTTCGCCCGGGACTGATGCTGGTCGTGTTTTTTGCAGCTTTGTGGTTGCTGCACCACGAATTTAAAGCGATGAAGTATGCTGACGTCGTCGCCAGCTTTCACGCATTGTCGAACGGTGAAATACTGGCAGCGATCGGTTTCACCGCAGCCAATTTTATGGTGCTGATTGGGTATGATTGGTTTGGGGTCAAGCTGGTCAAACATGAGGTGACTGCGCGTCAGGTCACGACCGCTGCACTGTTGTCTTACGCATTCAGCAATTCGCTGGGGGTGTTTTTGGGAGGGGCACCCGTGCGTGCACGGCTGTATTCATCATGGGGGATGCCCTCAAGTGAAATCGTCCGGCTTGTGCTCGTTATCGGTGTTGCGTTCTGGCTTGGGCTTTTTTCACTAGCGGGAACATTGTTTGTATTCACGCCGTTTGATATCCCCGAGAAATTGCACTTGCCCGTTTCCACAAGCCGGCCCTTTGGGATTGCGTTGCTATTAATGACGGTTGTGTTCCTGATCATATGTGCACTCAGGAAATCGCCCTTGCGAATAGGTAGTGTGAATCTGCAGCCGCCGCCGCTGAAAATAGCATTGGCACAGATGTTTGTTGCGATGTCGGATTTCATTCTTGCGGCGGCAACTTTGTATGTACTGTTACCCGATGATGTTGTGATTGATTTTTTGCCCTTTGTCGCAATCTTTGTACTTGCGATTTTTGTGGCGCTAGTGAGTCACGTGCCAGGTGGGCTTGGGATTCTGGAGTTGGTGCTGATTGCGATGTTGCCTGGAGGTGCAGATGATTTGGTGGGAGCCCTAATTGCTTTCCGAATCATCTATTATCTGCTGCCGCTAATGATTGGGGTTGGTGCGATTTCGTTTGCGTCAATCCGACAACATCAAACCAAAATCACAGGCGTGCTATCTGATGGTTTGCGTTGGGCCAATATCATCAGTCCTCCTATCATCACAGGGGCGGTGTTTGTGGTTGGTCTTGTGATGCTTGTTTCTGGTACCTTGCCTCCGTCAGCCGGCAAGCTTGAGTTGATTCGTGATTGGATTCCTTTACCACTCGTTGAAGTGTCTCATTTCCTTGGGAGTGTGATCGGTGCTGTCCTGATTGTTCTGTCACGTGCGTTGCAACGCCGTATTGATGCTGCATGGTGGTTGACCATCGTGATGCTGTCGGCTGGTGTGCTGGTTTCGTTGTTGAAAGGGTTTGCTTGGGAGCAGGCGATTCTTGTCGCAATCATGTTGGTCGCGTTGCTGCCGTGCCGCCAATACTTTTTTCGGCATGGTCAAATCTTTGCCACTTCATGGAGTGCTCGTTGGTTGATTGCGATTGCCATGACTGCTGGATTGATTATCTGGCTGATTCTTTTCTCTTATCGGCATGTTGAATACAACAACCAGTTGTGGTGGAGTTTTGCCTATGGAAAAACAGGCGAGGCTCCGCGCGCTTTGCGTGCGGCTGTTGGTGGAGCCTCGGTGCTATTGATTGTCGGTTTGATGCGGCTGTTCAGAACAACGGAGAGAGTGCCAGATCCAGCGACTGAGAAGGAAATGGGTCAGGTAGAGACAATCATTGCCAATGATGAAAACACAGCAGCCAATCTTGCTCTTCTGGGGGACAAACGTTTTATCTTCAGTGGGGATGATCAGGCGTTTGTGATGTTTGGCAGCGAGGGCAGCAGCTGGGTTTCGATGGGAGATCCCGTTGGCCCGAAAGAATCCGCTGATGAGGCAGCTTGGAAATTTCGCGAAGCGTGTGATTCTCAGGGAAAGTGGCCGGTTTTCTATCAGATCGATGAGTCCTGTTTGTCACGTTACATCGAAATGGGGCTCTCGCTGCTGAAGTTGGGGGAAGAGGCCAAGGTGCCACTCCAAGATTTCTCGCTCAAGTCGTGCTCGCGTACCGTGCGGCGAAACCACAAAAAGTCGCTTGAGTCGGGCCTTCGGTTTGAGATTGTGCCCCAGCAACAGGTACCCAATTGGATGCCCAAGTTGAAGGAGATTTCGGATGCCTGGTTGGGAGAAAAATCGGCGGCAGAAAAAGGTTTTTCACTTGGCTTCTTCGATGAAACCTACCTGTTGCACTACGACATGGCCATTGTCTTCGATCAGGATCGGCCAATCGCTTTTGCGAATGTCTGGAAGGGAGGAACTGGTGTCGAACTCTCCATCGATTTGATGCGACATCCACCGGATGCCCCAAGAAGTGTCATGGAATTTCTGTTTATCGAGTTGATGTTGTGGGGCCATCAGCAGGAATACCAATGGTTCAGTCTTGGGATGGCTCCATTATCGGGCGTTGATTCGCATCGTCTGGGCCCAGCATGGAATCGCGTTTCCAATGTTGTCTATCGCCACGGCGAGCACTTTTACAATTTCCAGGGATTGCGTGCCTACAAAGAAAAGTTTCACCCCGTTTGGTTTCCCAAGTACCTGGCGTCACCGGGTGGTTTGGCAACACCGCAGGTACTGGCCAACGTCTCAACATTGATTTCGGGAGGTTTGATACGGCTTGTGAAACGGTGATCCGTTGAGGTCACTGCGTCTCGGGAGTGAATTTGTTTGTTTCGCTTTACGGCCCGGGCGGCCTGATTTGCGAGTTGGGAGACGTTGCTGCTTGCGGCAGTGACGCAATGTAGCCGCTGTCTCTTATACACATCTGACGCTGCCGACGACTCCTTACGTGTA
>CAJXTM010000626.1 GCA_913061385.1 uncultured Rhodopirellula sp.
AGGAGTCGTCGGCAGCGTCAGATGTGTATAAGAGACAGGTGATGAACAAAGGAATTGCAAAACTTGCCATCACCATCAGACAGCAGATGCCACTTAAAAGTGGGAAGACAATCAATTGCTTCTCAGATTTAAGCACTCCCCAACTCTGCTTGGCAAGTGAAAATCCTGCAGTGAGACGCCGAAACATAGATCACCATTTTTGTAGTCGGATTCTTGGCCGAGGGCCATTCATTCGTTTGATTTTGTCTGCAAAGTTTACCTGCGTGCCCATGACACTGCGACGGCATTTCCACTTCCCCCCCAGTAAAAGAAGGAAATTCGATCCGTCGCCATGCCCCTTGACGTTTTGAGATCCAACCGAAATCAAATGCTTATTTCGCTGGTTTATTTTTGAATGGCCATGGCTGCACGCCCACACGGTCCGCCCACGCTTGCCACTTGCCGACCATTTCCCTGCGTTTTTCGGGATGTGTGTCAGCGAGATCGTTTTGCTCTGTTCGATCAGCTTCCATGTCAAACAATTCCCAACGGGTTGGTTGATCCCTTCTGTACGCGGACACGATTTTCCAGCGTCCATCTCGCAGGGCCAAATTCCCGTGATGCTCAAACCCAACCGGGGCATCACGCTGAAGAGTCTTACCGGAAAATGTCGGCATCAAACTCTTGCCTTCCATGGGCTGAATTTCTTGACCTGCGAATTCAGTTGGATACCCCCCCTCTGCAGCTTCCACGAACGTTGGCATTACATCGATCAGGTGAGTCGGATCGTGAATCACCCCCCCTCTCTGATTGCGGGAAATTCCCGCAGGCCAATGCACTACAAATGGAGTACTGATCCCACCCTCATAGCCATCGTGCTTATAGCCACGAAAGGGTGTGTTGGATGCGTTCGCCCACCCGACTCCATAAGCCACAAATGTGTCCTCGCCGCCAGGCGTCGTTTCCGGACCGGTACGAACCCATTGCCCGCCACGTGTCTGCATGGGAGGCCATATTTTGGTTTGCAAATCATCAGGACCAAAAGGCTTGAAGTCAAATCGTTCTTTTTTGTCTGCGTTGGACGCGCGTCCGTACCCCTCTGCACATCCACCGTTATCTTGAAGATAGACGACTAGGGTATTTTCCAACGCTCCTTGCTTCTCCAACACGTCGATGATCCGCCCAATGCCCTGATCCATGCGATCGACCATGGCAGCATAAACTTCCATGCAACTGATATCCCACTCCTTGTGCTTGAAATTTTCCCAACTGACTGCTCCCTCAGACATCGCCCAGCGTTTGTCGAGAACACCTTGTTGGATTGCTTTTTCGTATCGTTTCTTACGAATGGGACCATAACCTTTGTCATAAACGCCCTGATACTTTTCAATCTCTGCCTGAGGCGCGTGCATCGGCCAGTGTGCGCTGGTGTAAGCCACGTAGAGAAAAAAGGGATCATCCGAACGCTGCTTCAAATGATCCGACACGAAATTGGCCGCGTTATCACTGATTGCATCGGTGTAATAGAAACTTTTGGGCTGATATTCGGGATCATTGACGGGCGTGATGTATTGATTGCCACGACACAAAGTCGCAGGATCAAAGAAACTACCTGCCCCAGTGATTGTTCCATAGAAGCGATCAAAACCTCGCTGCAATGGCCAGTTAGACTGGTCGGCCTCAGGACCGGTATGCCTTGTGACATGCCATTTTCCGGACATGTAATTTTGATAGCCAGCAAGGCCAAGTGATTCCGCCAAGGTCACGCAGCGGCGATTCAAATCACCTCGGTATGCTTCGTAGCCACGATCCCCCGTCATCAAACCGATACCCGCTTGATGCGAATAGAGTCCGGTCAACAGGGACGCGCGAGTCGGGCAACAACGCGACGTGTTGTAGAACTGGGTAAAGCGTAGCCCATTCCCAGCCAAGCGGTCCAAGACAGGGGTTTCTATTTCGCTGCCATAACAGCCAATGTCGGTGTAACCCATATCGTCTGCCATGATCAGGACGATATTCGGCCTGTCAGCAGCCTGACCAACTTGATGGCCACGGAGCACACCTGCCGTCACCAAAAGTAGCAAAGGTAGGCTGTAGTGAGAAAAAACGGCATTCTTGAAGTGAGACATATTCATTCCGGACAATGAGATGAAGTGCAGCAACCTTGTTCTTCGTTAAAAATTTGATTGTCGCTGAAAATTTGATCGTCGCTGAAAATCGAGTACCGCTACATGATAAACGACAGAACACGTTCAGCGTGCGTTGGTTAGCGTTCCAAACCAAAAGAACCTGGTTAAGGGTGTGCACCCTGAATCCGAACAGAGGGCCACATCAAGCCACTCAATAAACCCACCAATTCATTAAACGCTCAAAAACTTCCGCAACGAACATTGCCCTGTGCGCTCGACTCACCACTCAACCGGCAATTGCTAACCCAACGGTCCACGCGATGACCACGACGGCGAGGGCGGCTGCCCCAGAGACTTGTTGGACACGGCGACTGCCAAGCCAGTCGGATGGCAATGCCACACCAACCCAGCCAAGCACCAATCCGGCCAACAAACCCGTCGCGTGTGCCGTGACGTCAGTATTTTCTCCGCCAATGCCAGTAAAACCGAAAATCACAAGCCCGCCAATCAGCGGACTCCAGCGTTTCAGAAAACTTTCACGCGGTCCGGATCGCGGCTTGAGTGCATGCGAGACAAGAACGCCTAAGGCAGAAAAGACAGCAGTCGAAGCACCGATGGAAGTGTGATCTGCAGATTGCAGCATCGCATTGACCAAATTCCCTAACGCTCCTGAAAAGACGATGACTAACCATGCCACACCCCCCCCGAGAACCCTGCCCGCCATCAGCCCAAAAACACAACCGAACACCAAATTCGAACCGATGTGACCCGGATCAAGGTGTAGAGTTAAAGCCGTAACAGTTCTCCACCATTGGCCCTCCATCACCAAACCCGCTTGCATCTGACCTGCAAGCCACCAATCAAGACCAAATACCGAGCGTCCCATCAGGACAGCAACCAGCATCAGCACTCCGGCATAAATGCCCACGCCCACCATGGATCCACCATAGGTTGGAATGGCAACACGACGCTCACTGCTTTGCTCAGCTGCCTCGCGTTGGTAAGAATCGATCTCGCTGACTGCCTGAACTGCGTGGTCACTGGATACCACAATCAACCAACCACCTCGGAACTGCTGAATCTTCGACGTTACCCCGACTGATTCGAGGACAAATCGCAACTCCAAAGCTTCACCACGGTAACTCGTTTCGCAAACGACCTCGTGACCGAGCGGTGGTTCGTACATTGTTCTCACGCCGATTTAGCATTGATGAAGGATGGACGTTTTATCTTCAACGACAAGAACGTTCATGACCAGTGGTAGCCCACTGAAAGATCAAATCATTGGGAATTCCTTAATCAGCCGCCAAGCAAGGAAAAAGCGCCAGAACTCTCACGCTGCAAAAGGCTACC
Organism: uncultured Rhodopirellula sp.; assembly: GCA_913061385.1. Classification (GTDB taxonomy): domain Bacteria; phylum Planctomycetota; class Planctomycetia; order Pirellulales; family Pirellulaceae; genus Rubripirellula. The sequence goes on from CAJXTM010000626.1 coordinate 3,462, forward strand.
GCATGAGAAGGTACGAAATTCAGAACCAGCGGGCATTTCTGCCACCATCTAGGCCGCCCGTCAACGCAGCTGCGCTCTTAATGATTCAAAGCAATCCACACCTCCAATTGATGCTGAACAACTCGCCAATGGTGGACGCTTCCAAAGTCATTGGGAAAGCCAAGCCAACACGGAACCATCAGACAAAAAAACGTCGCCAAGCATTAAGCTTGGCGACGCATTCGGAAAATCGATAGCCTGCCGATCCTAAGCAAAACGAACCTACACGACAAACAGACTGGCAACGTTTACTTTCGGCTGCGGGAAGTCGACCGCTGAGCACGACGCTGCTGATATTCCTGTCTCTTATACACATCTGACGCTGCCGACGACTCCTTACGTGTA
>CAJXTM010000627.1 GCA_913061385.1 uncultured Rhodopirellula sp.
ACACGTAAGGAGTCGTCGGCAGCGTCAGATGTGTATAAGAGACAGTTCCAGATGTCAGTAGCTCCGTCGCATCTGGCGAGGATGACGGTCTGACCGAACCAGTAGAAGGGGATGTCGGGAACGATGGGAATCAGAGTGCGGATGATCCGTCGGGTGCTGAAGAGCTCGTTGATCCGAACCTTGAAGAACCGTGGATGGTGACCGTAAATGAAGTTCCCGGGAAGCTTAAATACTTGGGTGGCGACCGGTATCAGCTGATATCAGAACGACTCGCAATGGATACGATGGAAATAACATGGCATCGTGTACAGGATTTGAATGCAGCCGTCGGTGACGGTGCTGTGGTGTCGGTGCCTTTACCCAGTCCCGGTGCTCTTGATGTCACAATTCGGGGCAGTATGGGCGTGATGTTGCGAGGTGATCAGGGTTTTGATCTTGTATCGGCTGATCGTCAGAGGCAGAAACGTATAGACTTAGTGACTTTTCCGCGGGACCCATTGCGTCTGAGGCTGTTATCACGGCTTACCAGCCCTGAAGAATTGACGGTGCAAAAAACGGTTTTGCGGACTATTGTGGGCCGCAACCTGCGTCACGAAAGTGTTCATGCCAAAGTGCAGGGTGGAGACAGTTTTCAGGTTGGTTTACCTGCGGATGTGGCGGAGGTTTCCGTTCAAGCCTTCATCGATGGTGTAAGGCAAACCGTTCGTCGTGAAGAAAATAATCTGGTCGTGCTCCTGCCGGCTGACAGGGAAGCACATGTTGTTGACTTGCAGGTGTGGATCGCACGCGAGACATCTGCTTCCTTTTCGAATATCAAGCCCATTCTGCGATTGCCGTTTGGCGTTGGGCGAGTTTATTGGCAGATTGTTGCACCGTCAGATGGGCACGTTCTGTGGGCGTCACCGACCTTGGGTCGAAGTATGAGTTGGCGGTTTGATCGCTGGAAACTTTATCGTCAGCCCACTCACGATGATCGTAGGCTTCTACAACTCGTTGATGCGACCTCGGTAGCGCCACCGCCTGGGAATCGCTATCTGTATATCGGGTCAGATCTTCGTTCGTTCGAAGTCGTTATTGTTTCACGTGTAGTACTGTGGATTCTGATCGGTTCGGTCGTGTTGCTTGCGGCTGTTGTGTTGACAAATATCCCCAAGTCTCGCCATCCGCTGACGGCGGTGGTGATTGCCGTGATGTTTGGCGGGTTGCTCGCGATTGCCCCGGATGCTGCTGTCTTGGCGGGACAATTCGGAATCATCGCGCTGGTCTTGGTTGTCGTGATGATCGCGGTTCGTGTGTTGATTTCACCTGCAAAAAATAGACGCGTATTCGCATCTGCGGCGATGTCACCAGACCAAACCCGAACACCGTCAACGCGTTCTTTGGTTCCGGCGATCACCGAAGAACCTGGGGTGACAGCGACTGGGGCACTGCCGCAACCGGCACCGACTGAGGTGGTTACGTGAGTCGCTTACCGCGCTGCCGTTCTCGAGACCGGTGTGATTCAGAGTTGCCACTGATGACCCGACGCATCTGCTGCATGAGATCACGGTTTACCATGTGGACGCGACCGTTCCCCAGTTCCATGATTCACTGCTGGTTCGTTTCGGTGGTCTTGTTTGTCTGCAGTGTCACTGGGTTGTGTGGCAGTCGGACGAACTTGGCAATGGCACAACAAATCAGCCAACTTGGCAATGCTCAGGAACCCACCGTTCAGGGTAATGACAAAGACAACGTCGACAGTAGTTCGCCTGAGAATGATGCTGAGCAGGATAATGAAACCGATCAGCCGGAAGCTGCGAAGTTGCGGATACCAGCTGTCCTTCCCGATGGTCGGCGGGTCACGCCGATTGGGATGTATCAATCACAAATGGATGAGTTGGTACCGGCTGACTATCACCCCGTGTCGTTGGAACAACTCAACCAGGCGATCGCGAAGTGGACCGCGCGGGCTACCGATGATCAAACCAGCCGGCTTAAAGGTGCAACTTATTGGGTGCAAGTTGTTGGTGACACGCTTGTCAGTGAAAGTAGTATTCTTGAAATTGAATCTGATCGCACTGACCAAGTGCGTCGATCGCTGGGGAAAGTGACGCTAGCTATCGAGCAGCCCCGCGGTTTTTCACCCGGAAACACGACGATACCGCGAATGGAATCTGAGTTTGATGGGAATCTTGTTGCTGTATTTCGCGGTGATGGGGAGCCGGGAAGTAGCTCGAAGATCCAATACACGTGGAAAATGCGGGGAAGGAAGACAGGCAATGGGCACGTTTTTAACCTGAAAATCCCCCGGGCACCGCAAGCTAAGTTTTACTTTTTGATGCCACTCGACATTTTCTTACGCGCAGATCATGGGGTGTTAAGGGAACTTTCTGGGCCGCCGTCCGAGGCAAGTGATTCCAATGCACTCGCTGACGTGAAGTGGTATGAGTTGGATGCCGGCGGACTTGATGCTGTGACCCTTTACGCTCAACCCGAAGATCCGAATTCAGCCGCAGGCAGTTTCGTGATCCGTAGCTCTGAAATGCAGTATGAAGTAGATCGTCGTGGTCTGAAGTGGACATGCAAGATGGTAGTGCAAGTTCCAGAAGCCTCGCTGTTTCCAGAATTGTTCATCGGCGATGCAACGGTGAGCAAAATTCAAATTGGGGAAGAACAAGTTCAATTTGCGAATTCAGAAAAAGCTGGTCGCAAAGGTCGATTACAACTGGAGTTGCTGAGTGATCCCTTAAAGGTTTCCGATGGGCTGCTTGATGTGGTGGTGATAGGCTACAGTCATTGGAAAAGTTCACAAGGTTGGTGTGAGCTGCCGATGCCAGTTTGGGTAGGTGACGCAGTTACGTATGCAGCTGTGGTCGACGAAGCTGTCATTTCGGTGCGAGAGCCTTTACAGGTATTGAATTGGACATTGCCCAAAGATTGGCAATGGGAAAACCAGAATACAAAGTCAGGTGTCACAACCGTGATGGCGAAGGGACCAGCAATTGGTTCCGATTTTGAGAATGATTCATCGAAGACCCCGGCCAAATTGTTTTCAAGAAGCCGGTGGTCGCGCATCCAACTTGTAAATCGGGCGGTGTTTCCTCAAAGCGAAACAGCTCTGCAGTTGAATGTGATTGATGGCAAACTGCGAGCGAAAGCAAGGATTGAAATCAAAGTTGATTCTGATCGACTTGAACCCGTGAAAATGTTTGTGCAGTACGGTTGGGTTTGTGAATCAATCACCCTGCAGCACTCGGGTCGAGTGATTGAGAATCCGCGTATTCGGGCGGGAACAATTGTGTTCTGGCCAGAAAACAATGACATCAGTGACGCCACGATCCTGCTTGAGGCGGAAGGCAGTGCTGATTTGATTCAAGAGAATAACGCCCGCAGAGGAATCGCTAATAATGCATCTTCCGCATTGAATCGCGAGAAAAATACGAACCCAAATATAAATCGCCCGAGCAACCGAGCGAAGGCCGGGAACGGCAAGCCTGATACAAACCGAGCGATGGCGACACGCGTGCCGGCAAGTTGGTTTTTGAGAGCGAAGCAGGCACGGGGCAACCTGATTGCGGCTGTAACGCCACCCAAAGATCTTAATTGGAGTGGTGAGGTTGCGTTGCAGCGGAGGCTTTTTGATGTAGCATCGTTGTCCGAGCAACAGCAAATGTTTTTCTCGGGACTGAGTCCCGAAACACTCTGGTTTCAGCCAGCGTCGGGCCGTACACCCGAGTTGTTGCTGTTGAAGCCAAGTGTCAGTTTTAATGCGGCCACGTCGTTTGATGTCAGGCGTATTGGCGATGAAGTGTTTGAGCTGTCTCTTATACACATCTCCGAGCCCACGAGACCGAGGCTGATCTCG
>CAJXTM010000628.1 GCA_913061385.1 uncultured Rhodopirellula sp.
TAAGGAGTCGTCGGCAGCGTCAGATGTGTATAAGAGACAGGCACTGGATTCAACAAGGGGAACAACCCAAGATGCTTCTGACCCTCGAGAGGAAATATGGTCAGCGAGTTTCTCGCCCGATGGCAAACAGATTGTGATTGCCCGAGGAGACCACAAAGCAGAGGTGATCCGCGTGGACGAAGAATCGCTCGCCTTTCATCAGGTATCGGAATTGTCCTTGGATGAGGGGACAGAGTTTGTTGCGATGTCGATGCAGGTTGACCAGTCGCATGGCCTGTTGTACATCGGTAGCGGCGATGAAACGATCCGAGTTTGGGACCTAGAACGAGGCGTCCAAGTTGGATCAGCAAATAAAACGGGCCTGAATACTGCATTTGCACTCTCAAGTGATGGAGCCTGGTTATTGACTGGTTCGAGTGACTCGAACACTCGAGGTATTCTCTGGAGGCTTGATCCGACCGGAAATAAATCGCCAGAACTTGTTCACAGGCTTCTGGGGAAACCGGGGCAGGAAGGTGTGTCCTGCTTTGCGATTTCACCAGAATCCACGACGCTTTTTACTGGGGATGATTTCGGTATTGGCCTTCTGTGGGACGTGGAAACAGGACAGCAAATCGGTGAACCAATTATCAACGTGCGAGGATCGCGGATAAATGATGCGGTTTACAGTTCAGACGGCAGATCGGTCCTTGTCGCTGCGGATAACGCAGCTGTCACGCAAATTGATTTGCAGACACGAGCGGAGAGACTACGGCTTCAGCAACTCGGATATGTGTCTGAATTGTGCCTGTCCAAAGATGGTCAGCAGATGTTGACGGTGTGTGAGGTGGCAAGCAAAACGTACATTAAGACTTTTGCAACCCTCTGGAATCTCAATTCAGGTCTTGGAACGATTCTGGACCTGACTGTCACTCCAAGATTGGGTGAGGCAGGCGCTGTGAGTCGCGCTCGGATCACTTCAGCACGATTTGATCCTGACAACAAAACTGTTTTGGTCAGTCGTACTGCAGATGAATCCGATAAGTCCGAGATTCGTGTCTGGCCCGTTGAGCAACTCATGACATCAAATCAATTCATGGATGCTGAGCAGATGAACCAAGTGGTGGTGGAGGCCATGCAGTCCAGTAACGGTGGAACGGTATTTGTCATGCCGGCTGTTCGCGGTGATACAGAGGGTGTGTTGCCGTTGGATAGCGAGAGGTTGCTCACGATGAACAATAATGGTGTATTTCTGTGGAATCTCAAAACGAAGCGAGAAGAGAGAAGCTATCGTTCGCATGCTGAATTGACAGAGGCCGCTTTCTCGTTTGATTCAAAGTACATCGCGACAGCAAGTCGATCCGTCAAAATCTGGGATGCAGTGAGTGGGAAAGCTCTGGCAAAAATCGAGTCAGAAAAACCAATCCGCACTATACAATTTTCGCCTGTCAGGACCGGGCAAACAGGTTACATGTTTGCGACTGGGGGAGATGGGGGAGTTGTCAAGTTCTGGGAATTCAATCCACAAACTCAGATGGTAAAACCCTTCGCTGGTGTTGCTGCGGGAACTGTTGCGGCACAGAACGCGGCACAATCCAAAGCAATACACCGAATCTGTTTCTCAAAAGATGGCGACCGGCTTTGGATCGTCGGAGATCAAGGCTTGGCCCGCCTGCAGGATCTGCGTAACGCTGCTAAAACAATCACTCTGGAAGTGCCAGGGAATCAAAGCCTGAAATCCGCAGCGATCTCTGATGATGGAGCGTTCATTGCTGCTGGAAGCAGCGAGAAGAACGTTCTTGTCTGGCAGTTACCTCAAGCAGAGCTTGGACTGCAACTGGTGACTTTGAGTGGCCATGCAGGCGTGGTGAACGATGTTGGCTTGATCGGAAACGAGACTGATAACCTTCGGGTATTTTCAGCATCGCAGGACGGCACGACTCGCGTTTGGGATCCAAGGTTTGCCTCTACTGAAGCAGGGGGGGAACCTGACAGGGGGCGTGAAATCATTTCATTGCGGCGACACCAAGGTGATGTGACATCTCTGGACACAACGAAGGATGGTGATTTGCTCATGACTGCCGGCAGTGATGGGGCAGTCTTTTTGTGGCCTGCTGATCCGCCAGTCGAGAGTAATACTCGGAAACCCTAGGCTAAGGACTGAAGTTTGGATTTCCAAAATCAGTTGTAGCGAGGGGTTTGGAACGGCATGGAAAGCAAACCCGGCATGGCTTGCCTATGCGATCAGAAGCTCTGGCATGCCTTGTTGTAATTGCCCATCCTGCATGCGGTGACATCGATCTGCTGATTCAGCGATCGATTCATCATGAGTGATCATCAGGATTGTCAGGCGATCATCCTGATTCAGTTCGGTCAGCAGTTTCAGGATCTCGTGGCCTGTCTCTGTATCAAGGTTTCCGGTGGGTTCATCCGCCAGTAGCAACGTAGGATCAGTCATCAAGGCACGCGCGATGGCAGCACGCTGCATCTCTCCACCGCTCATTTCGGCTGGTTTGTGTGTGGCTCGGTGCAAGAGACCGACACGGTCGAGCATTGCCTCAGCTCTGCGTTTAGCTTCTTTCCGGTGTCTGAAAAAGTTCCATGCACTCTTGCCAATCATTGTCGGAGCAAGGACGTTTTCGATTGCTGAGAGCTCGGGCAGCAGGTGGTAAAACTGGAAAATGATCCCAATGTCATGGTTTCGATATCTGTCTCGCCGTGAGCGTGTTGCGTTGTCGATGCGTTGACCTTGGAAGTGAATCTCGCCTCGATCAGGCTGGTCGAGTGTGGCAAGCAGATGCATGAGCGTACTCTTACCACTGCCACTTCTGCCGACGAGCGCGGTGACAAGCCCGGCTGTCACTTCAAAGTCGACTCCCCGTAAAACGGGTACTTCGATGCGGTCCTTGTGGTAGCTCTTGTAAACTTCCTGAGCTCGAAGCACAGATTCTGAATTCATGTTGTTAGCCGCTTTAATTGAGAGGTTGGCAAAAGCTCGTGCATTTCGAGCGATCGGTAGGTTTATTCGAACCGCAGTGCTTTGACTGGATGCATTCTTGCCGCTCTGAGAGCAGGGAGAACGCTTGCAAAAATTGCGATGCCAACGGCTCCTGCCATGACCCACACCAGAGTGAATGGGTGAATGATGGTTGGGATTTCAGAGAAGTAATAAACGGTTGGGTCAAAAACTTCTTGGCCGGTTATCTTTTCGATCAACGTCGCTACTTCATTGATATGGTCAACAAACAACAAGCCACCAATCAGTCCCGCCCCGCTCCCGACAAATCCGAGTAGCAGCCCGTAGCTGAGGAAAATGCTCATGACCCCACCGCCTGAGGCTCCCAATGCTTTGAGAGTTCCTATGTCGCGAGTTTTTTCAACGACAATCATGAAGAACGTCGCCAAGATACCGAATCCTGCCACTGCGATGATTAAAAACAGTAGGATGTTGAGAATCGTTGTTTCCAGCTTCACGGCAGCCAGAAGTGGACCTTGCATGTCTCGCCATGTCTGTATGTTGTAGGCGTACATGTTGGGTGGAAAGCGGCGGCGTAACGCATCGCGGACCGCATTCAGGTCAGCACCTTCCGCCAATTTTAATTGGATTGTTGTAACGCTCCGAACCTCACTTTCAGGATCGATCATGCCCCGGAATTCCTGCAATTGATCAAGCCTGCAGAAGGCAAAAGTGCTGTCGTATTCACTCATTCCGGATTCGTACATGTCAACGACCGTGAATTTTTGATTGACAACTTTGGCATTATCTGACGCATTCGGAAACATCATCCGCACGTCATCACCAGGACGACAGTAGTAGTGATCTCTGACGTTGTTCCTGTCTCTTATACACATCTGACGCTGC
>CAJXTM010000629.1 GCA_913061385.1 uncultured Rhodopirellula sp.
AGATCAGCCTCGGTCTCGTGGGCTCGGAGATGTGTATAAGAGACAGGTACAAAGGCCACACGATTGCCGAGGTGTGGAGTTACGACATCGACAAAGACCGCTTCACTGCGGCCCCCCTATTGCCAGAGACACGCGGCGGAGGTGGTCTCGCTTTAGTGAACCGCAAACTGCACTACATGGGAGGCGTCAAGGCGGATCGTGATACGGATGCTCAAGATCACTGGGTGCTCGATCTCGAAAAATGGGCTCAAGGTGCAGCACGATGGGTAACCGCTGCTCCACTGCCTGCACCTCGCAACCAGTTCTCAACCGTGACTCTCGAAGAAAAGATCTATGTGATTGGTGGCCAATTACATCATGACAGTATCCAGATCGACCAGGCGAGAGTCGACATCTATGATCCAAAGACAGACTCGTTTTCTCGCGGCCCACAACTTCCCAAAGGACATTCCCACTCCGAAGGAGGAACGTTCATCAACGGTGGCCGGATCTATGTGGTAGGCGGCCACACAACACCCGAAGGCGGCAGCAAACAAATCGATGCTGGTATCCTCGCACTCGATCCGGGCAGCGACTGGGATTTAGTCGGAATGCTACCCATGCCTCTTTCATCGCCTGCCGCTGCAATCATTCAGGGCAAACTCTTCGTCGCTGGCGGCTCCCCAAACGGAGGAAGCGTGCAGGAAAAAATGTGGGTGCGCGACTGGCCGGGGTCAGCTACAGGCAACTAGGACTTGCTCGCCGAGGATTCGATTCCGGATCGTGAGCACTCAACAGGTTGCGTGAAGAAGGAATTGCTGGCACAGATCCCAAATCGCAGTAATCGAAAACCTGGAAGGCGATGGCACCACGACCGATTCTTGACCAACGCCACCTACAGATAATCGGCCATCGCAACTCTGGTGCCTGCTTTGACCGAGGCCTCTGCTGCCAAGCACATAGCAACTGACCAACGGCCATCTTCCGCTGAACAGTGCAGCGGTACATCCTTACGAATTGCGTCAACCATTCTTGCAATCTGATCTTCTAATTCGAACAGTTCACCCGTTGGCTTGTCGATGGGAACATTCACCACCTCTCCACCATTGAATGCCCGCAGTGAGAAAGTCGGATGGCGTGTTCGATCCATCGCGCCACTCCAAGATGCCCACAATGCTCCCTCAGTACCAGTGACCTTGATCGTTTGATGATGTTCAAATGCCGCGAGCGTTTGAGAGACAACAGCATAGGCACCTCCAGTAAAGTGCATGACGGCACTGAAATTGTCATGCAATTCTGGGTGATCAGATTGACGTGAATTCGCGGTCGCATAAATGCTCTCAGGTTGCCCAGCAGCCTCGAGGTACCAACGCGCGAGATCAAAGAAATGGATTGGTTCTTCGAGAATCCAACTGCCCACTCGATCAATATCGTATCGCCAGCCGTCTGCTCCCTGGCGATAAGGATTCCGCGACAATTCCACCAACGCATACAGCGGGTCGCCAATAAAACCCTCATCAATCATCGATTTTGCTTTGCCCCACATCGATGACAAACGCAACTCATGCCCAACAGCAAATAGACATTTTTCGTCATTTGCCAAGCGAATCATGTCGTCACATTCGTCGAGTGAAACCCCCATAGGTTTTTCCAGCAGCAGGTGTTTTCCTGACCCCAGCACTGCTGTTGCTACAGCATGGTGCAAGTGGCTGGGCACGACCACATCGACGAAATCCAAATCGTCACGAGCAATTAGCTCGTTGAAGTCACTGTACACATCTGCATCAGGATAAGCTTCTTTGGCGGCGTCGGTTGACGAATCGCTGCGGGCCGCGATAGCCACCAGATCGACGCCGTCTGTGACCTTGATGGCGTTGGCATGATGCTGTCCCCAGGCACCAAAGCCCACCAAGCCTGCTCGTACATTTCCATCACTCATCGGCTGCCAATCCCTTTACCCAAATATTGCGAAACTCGATCGGATCCCCATGATGCTGCAAGCCTATCGGCCCGGACGAGGGCAAGTCGGGTAGCGGTTCGGTTTGCAAAACCAATTGACCGTTTAGATTCACCGACATCCGCCCATTTTGTAACCGTATTCGGAAGACGTTCCAATCACCCAGAGGATGATCAGCATTCTTGAATGGCAGACAGGATTGCCGCAACTTGACTGGTAACTTGCGGTTCGTCCGATATCCATTGACCTCACCTGATCCAAGAACCTGGCTCCAGATATTCGCTTGGCATGGAAAGTGTCCCCTAAAGTAAATCCCACTATCACCCGCATCCAAATGCGGCCGAGTGATTCTGTTTCCCTCTGAATCTCGCAGAAAATCTCCATTCCATAATACTATGGGATGCTCTTTCATCCGAGGTTCAGCTGACAGACACCACTCAACGTAAAACTCGACCTCACCGAATGCATCTCGTGTCCAAAGGCTTTTATCAAAACTACTCTTTTGCTCAGCTTCGCCGTCGTATTCCAAAACACCATGCTTCACTTGCCAGTGCCCTTGATGCCCTGCCTCAACTCTCCAACGCGACAAATCTCGACCCGTGAACAAGGGACGAAAACCAGCTGACTTCAATTCGCTTGGGGACAAAAACCCCAGCTTTTCTGACGATGTGCTTTGCACTTGCTGAGAGAAGCATGCTGGCATCCAGACACCAAGCAATAAGAACCAGAACGCCAGCCATCTCATAAAAACACTCGACCGATCGGGATGCAGTGGGTTACCCACGCGGGACTTAAAGCCCTTAGTTTATCAAATCAAGTCAGCAGCAATGCCAAGAACAAATCGTTTCCCCGCATCCCTCAAATACCCTGTGATCCGTTACATTATCGCCAGATATTTGCATCCGAGCTGTGCAGCGGAATCGCACAGCGTTGATACAACATGGGAGACGCAGTCATCGGACAGGAAATGATCCAGCTCGCGAGTGGGCGTGAAGTACCATCTGTCGGCCTCGGCCTTTGGAAAATCGAACAGGAGTCGACTGCTCAAGTCGTCGAGGACGCAATCGAATGCGGATACCGACACTTTGACAGCGCATGCGACTACGGCAATGAGGTGCAAACTGGAGAAGGCTTGACCGCAGCTCTAGCAAAGGGAAGCGTAAAACGCGAAGACCTCTGGATCACATCGAAACTTTGGAATACGTATCATCGTAAAGAGCACGTTCGTCCGGCTCTGGAGAAATCGTTGCGAGACTTGCAACTCGATTACCTTGATCTGTATCTGGTTCATTTTCCCATTGCCCAGAAGCATGTGCCAATCGAAAAGCGTTATCCCCCAGGCTGGTTCACTGACCCCGATGCGGAACACCCGGTCGTTGAGGCTGACGGAGTTCCGATCATTGAGACATGGCGAGCCATGGAGGAACTGGTTGAGGCGGGGTTGGTCAAGGAAATCGGAGTCTGCAATTTCGGGTGTTCATTGCTGCGTGACCTGTTAAACCAAGCTGACGTACCTCCGGCCATGCTGCAGATCGAGATGCACCCCTACCTGACCCAGGAGAAGCTGACCCGTTTCTGCCATGAATCCAACATCAGCGTCACTGCGTTTTCACCTCTGGGTGCCCAGTCCTATTTCCAACTGAATATGGCCGAGGCGCACGAATCGTTGTTGGAACATGACTTGATCAAGACGATCGCCGTACAACATCAGCGATCCGCAGCCCAAGTGCTTTTGCGTTGGGGAGTTCAGCGTGGCACATCAGTTGTTCCAAAGACTTGCAACATCGACCGACTGCAGGAAAACCTGGCGGTTCATGACTTCGCGCTCAGCAACGATGAAATGTCCGCCATCTGTCTCTTATACACATCTCCGAGCCCACGAGACCGAGGCTGATCTCGT
>CAJXTM010000630.1 GCA_913061385.1 uncultured Rhodopirellula sp.
GATGCTAAACCCGAACGATGCTAAACCCGAACGATGCTAAACCCGAACGATGCTAAACCCGAACGATGCTAGACCCGAACGATGCTAGACCCGAACGATGCTAGAACTGCAGCACGCTGTCTTGTGTTGGATCATTACCTTCCATGTACATAAGTGCCAGTAGCAGGAATCCAGGACCGTCAGCAGAATCGCATCGGTTCTCACCGGGGTGGCTTCGAAACATGCCCATTTTAGGAACATAAAGTTGCTTCATAGCGTCGTTCGCGAGATCTTGGGCGAGCGTGCGGCACTCAGGTTTGTGTAAGGTTTTGCTGGCTCGGACTAGAAAATGGATTGCTCGGCCGTAATCTTCTGCGTAGCCACCTCGGCCTTCATTGGCTGGCAATGATTGTTTGATTATGTTGATCCAGCGTTGTACGGCTTGCTGACTTGGTTTGTCGCCCGTCTTTTCGTGAAGCGATAGGCAGGCCTCTGCCATCCTCAGGGGAGATTGGTATGCAGGGCGATTCACGTGAGCAAAAATAGTTGCCTGTGCTGAGTCGGTTACAGTTCCCTTACCAGGCGTAATACCAGCTTCTGATAATTTGATTGGGTGGCCTGTGTTGCAATCAAGTTGTTTGTAGTACTGCTTCTGTTGTAAATTGAATCCAAGAGTCAGCCATGGGTGTAAAGCTTCCTTTGCAATGTTTTGGAATTCCGGCTCGCCAGTCACTTCTGTTGCTCGCAGCAAGACGCCTGCCCATGCGCCTATCTGAAGTGAGCATGTGTTACCGTCTTGATTGGACGCATTGAATTCAGTGGGGACCAAACCGGTCTTGATGTTGCGATGATTCATTCGCCGTTGTGCCAATGCCAATGCTTGTTTGGTCAGTTGGTTCTTTTGACTAGGATCCTGCTGTGCGAGCCAACACAGAGACGCGATCAGTGCTGTTTCTCTTTCGATGGCCAGCATGGGGGGCTGTTTCGCGGCATGAGCCAAGTCGCTTGTTGATAAGCGACTTGAGCCGCCAAAGGGTGCTTTAGCCGTTTTGTGGTTGATAAATGCTTGAATCTGTTTACGTGCCAGTTCAGTGTTGGCAGCCCATGCGGTTTCCCATGCCGGGGTGTATGGCATGCACGGTAAGAGCGTTGACGTGGTGTTGATCAGCTTTTCCAACCTGATGTCATAATAAAAACGCGGGTCCATGCCAGGGTTGCTTTTCGAGGTATCGCACTCACCAAAGAAGCTGTTGATGTAGGCAGATGCTGAATCGCTGTAGCATTTGCAGCCGGTGCGTTTGGAAAGTTCGAATGCAGCCAAGATGGTTGGTTGATCCCAATAAAGATTTGCGCCCGCTGCCGAGAGCAGGAGTCCATTCCACCGTGGTGAACTTGGCATCAATGGCTCGGGAAGACCATTGGTGCGTAGGTCAATGGCCGAGAGCCACATTGGAGTGGTTCGTTCGCCAACTTGGTCGTAGGAGTGCTCTGTGACATAATCCATGTGCGCCTCGACTGCGTCCATGAAGCCAGAAGCGGACTGTTCCATTGGGATCGGGATGGGAATCGGAGGTTCCACGGGCGGTGGTTCTTGAGCCGACAGCCATGACGTGCCGCAAATCACGAAAAGAGTGATTTGTGATATTCGGAATCGCAGGTACGTTGCGGTGTGTGGAGGATGGTTCATCCACTTACTTTAGCGTCAAAGCAAACAGTGAAACAGTGAAGCAGTGAAGCAGTAAAGCAGTAAAGCAGTAAAGCAGTAAAGCAGTGAAACAGTGAAACAGGTGCTTCCTAGCGACGGCTCAGTGATCACTTGTATTCATGAACCAACAGCGACTTCAACGAGCGTCGTAAAACCAGCTGGCTGAGTTTCACGCTTCAAACCGAAAATGGAATAATATTTGTTGCGAAATGATCTTGCGTGAACTCGGTAGAAAGTGCGATAGCCACTTACAAACGTATATGTACCACCCAAACAATGCTGATTGGAACGGGTCGGGCTTGAGTGACATAAGGAGAATCGATTCATGAAAACGCCGGTAAGATATGTTGCGATAGCGATCGCTTCACTCTCCCTCGTGATGTTTACCAATTTGGACAATGTGAATGCGGATACGCCTGAAGAGTCTTCAGGATTCGGGCAGGCCGCCAGCGCGATGAATCCATTGAATTGGAAAATGCCAGAGCTCAAGATGCCAAACTTCAAGAGCCTGCTGCCCAGCAAGGCAGAGCAGACTCAGATTGACGAAAAGAAAGACGGTTTGTTCGACCAAGTTGGTAAGACTGCTTCGAATAGCTGGACTAAGACTAAGACTGCGTTGAGCCCCAAGAATCTTAATCCTGCTCGATTCTTTACCACCTCATCGAAATCAGCGGTCAAGCAAGTTCCAACGAAGGAAAAGAAGCCCGGTTTTTGGGGTAAACTTCTGAGTCCATGGCCAGAGGAAGAGCCTGAGCAGACGACCGTAACAGACTTTCTTCGCCAGCCACGCGTTGGACGTTAGCACCATCGGTTGCTGAATTTATTTGAAGTTGGATGATGCTCGGCATCTCTGCTCAAATCGCAGATCATCTGATGACGCGAATCGTCTTTTGCTTCCCAAGTACTCTCTGTAAACCTGTTTTGCAGAGAGTCTCTACCATCCAAATGCAGCCACTTCTTTTTGCGACCACAGATCGTTGGTTTCACGATCGCGGTTTGATGCAGGGGAAACCGACTGAATTGGACTGATTGTCTTCTAGGCGGTTAGCGTCCAGTTCTTTCGATATTCACGACGGATTTGGCTTTGTAATTCTGGGTGACCTTTGATTTGCATCGATTCAGCATCCCACTCTAAGCGAGTGTCGGGATTGCGTTGTGCAAGCACGCCCAGCAGGATCGTTTCGGTCATGGGACCCGCGAGCTCAAAGTTTGATTCCCCTTGGGGGATTTTACCCTCCACTGCGTCAAACCACTCCTTGTAGTTGTCTTGGTCTCTTGCGCGGGGCAATGTGATCTCCGGCCAATCGAAGCCGTCAATCTGGCTTGAGGTTTTCAGTACCCAGTTGTTTCGACTGCGGTTGAAGAACAATTTTCCTTCTTCTCCAACGATGACGCTCCCATATTTCGAAAAGTCCACGCCTTCGAGGACTTCTTCGCTGGGATGGTTGTATTCGTTTCCATTTTTGGCAAGCTGCCAATTTTGTCGATCAAATTCGGCGTCGATGTAGCCGTCGTACCAGAAAAACTGAAATCCCTCTTTGGCAGCATACTGACTTGGTCCAAAGTCCCAAGTGATCATTGAGTTGATGGGTGGCGAATATTCAGTTGCACCGTTTTGCTGTGCGGTTACGGCTTGGGGAGCAAGCGCGGGGCCATTTTCAGGCTGCATGGACCAGTAGCCCAGATCCATGATGTGACACGCCATATCACCCAGAGCGCCGGTGCCATAGTTCCACCATCCTCGCCACGCGAAAGGTGCGATCCGTGGACTGTAGTCGACCCATGGTGCAGGGCCTACCCACTGCTCCCAGTCGATGCCCAGCGGTACTGCCTCCTGCTCGGGTGGCGTTGAGAAACCTTGTGGCCAGATGGGACGGTTCGTCCAAGCGTGAATTTCTTTGACCTTGCCTATGACACCGGCCCGGATCAACTCCACACACCGCCGCATGTGATCGTTCGCGTGCGCTTGATTCCCCATTTGAGTCTTCACGCCCGTTTGCTTTGCCAACCGATTTAACTCTCTCGCTTCCCATGTGCCGTGTGTTAAAGGTTTTTGACAATAGACATGCTTGCCAGATTGCATTGCTAATGCTGATGCTGTCTCTTATACACATCTCCGAGCCCACGAGACCGAGGCTGATCT
>CAJXTM010000631.1 GCA_913061385.1 uncultured Rhodopirellula sp.
GAGAATGTGGCTCGAGAATGTGGCTCGAGAATGTGGCTCGAGAATGTGGCTCGAGGCTGTGGCTCGAGGCTGTGGCTATCATTGAGCAACACAGTGGTGACATTTCTCAGCGTATCCTAAACGGGTCAGTCCGCGGCTTTGCCGCAGACTGGACAATCTTCGCGTCGACTAACATTCATCGTGTGAAAAGTCATCCGCCTAAGGTCCATTCGCAGCAATCGGCCAGACAACGGATCCCCCAATCCGGCTAGCACTTTGACCGCTTCCACGGCCCCCATGCACGCCACGGTACCCGACACAGCCCCAAGCACAGGAAACTGCCGTTTCCAAGTGGGAGGATCTTTGGGAAAGATACATTGCAAACAGGGTGATGTACCGGGGATCACAGTCGTGATGTGCGCTTCCATTTCATACATGGCACATTCGACCAGTGGTTTATTCTGCAGCACAGCTTGGCGGTTCATTGCAAACCGTTCTGGAAACAGCGGTGCGCAATCGACAATCAGATCACATTGATCAACCAAGCTCGCGGCATTTTCTTCATTCACATTCTCAGCAACTGAAATGATTTCGAGTCGCGGATTGAGGTCCAACAGTCGTCGTCTGATGGACTCTATTCGTGGTTTACCGATCCAATCATGTGTCATTAGCAATTGTCGGTTCAAATCACTGGGTTTGACGTTACCAGCATGAGCCAACACAAGTTTTCCAACACCAGCTGCCGCCAATTCATAAGCAACCACACTGCCGACCCCACCAACTCGTGAAATCATGACAGATGCAT
Organism: uncultured Rhodopirellula sp.; assembly: GCA_913061385.1. Classification (GTDB taxonomy): domain Bacteria; phylum Planctomycetota; class Planctomycetia; order Pirellulales; family Pirellulaceae; genus Rubripirellula. The sequence continues at coordinate 785 of CAJXTM010000631.1, forward strand.
CTTTCAAACGCTGCTGTCCCTGCTGGCCCAAATCAGGAATCCACATTTGCCATTCAAAGACAGCTTTTTCCTCATCCGTCAGCGGATTCACAGGGATGATCGGTTCAGTCATTTTCAATTTTCCCATGGATGCATTTAGCAGATCTCGCAAATCGGGGTCACCAGCCAAACCCGGCGTTGTGTGACATCAGCTGGATTCATTCCACTGACGACACCGCGAAATTTCAATCTTAATGGCGGGGCGTAACAGTGCCCGCGTAACAGTGCCCGCGTAACAGTGTCATGCCTTCTGCCTTCGATACACGAGCATGGTATCAGGCAAGAATGTCATCAGCGACCTGCCCAGCAACATCAGTCAACCGAAAGTCGCGTCCGGCATACCGATAGGTCAGGCGTTGATGGTCCAACCCCATCAAATGCAGGATGGTCGCGTGAAGATCATGCACGTGCATCTTGTTCTCGGCTGCATAATATCCGTAATCGTCGGTTGCCCCATAAGCATAGCCAGCTTTCACACCACCTCCCGCCATCCACATCGTGAACCCATGCGGATTGTGGTCGCGGCCGTTATTTCCTTGGGCTGTGGGGGTTCGCCCGAACTCGCCACCCCAAATCACCAGCGTATCTTCAAGCAGACCTCTACTTTTAAGGTCTTGCAAGAGCCCCGCAATCGGCTTGTCGACCTCTGCAGCATTCTTGGTATGCCCTGCGTACAAATTTCCATGCTGATCCCATTGCACTTCGCTATCACTGTGCGTGACTTGCACAAAACGCACACCGTTTTCGAGGAACCGCCTGGCCATCAAACACTGTCTGCCAAAATCTTCGGTGACGGGATCGTCGATCCCATACATCCGCTGCGTCGCGGATGTTTCCCGGGTCAGATCCTGCAACTCCGGCATGGATGACTGCATGCGATAAGCAAGCTCGAATGAATTCAACCTTCCTTCCAGTGCAGCATTGGATCCCACGCTTTCCAAATGATCCTGATTCATGGCGCGAATCAAATCCAGCTGTTGACGTTGAGTCCCAGGATCAACTCTCCGATTGCGGATATGCTTGACTCCGACAGCTTTGGCATTGAGGGACGCGTTCCCGATGGGTGTCCCCTGACAATGGGCTGGCAAAAAGGCCGCTCCCCAGTTGTTCACCCCACCATGAGCAAGGGTAGGGCAGATAGTCACAAAGGCGGGCAGATTCTCGTTTTCTGTCCCCAACCCGTACGTCAGCCACGACCCTAGACTTGGACGCACAAATTGGTCACTTCCCGTGTGCAGTTTCAACAAGGCACCGCCATGCGCAGGATTGGTGCCATGCACCGAACGCAAAATACACAAGTCATCGATGTGTGTCGCGACATTCGGAAACAACTCACTCACGGGCAACCCACTCTGACCATGCCTTTTAAACCGCCAAGGAGATCGCAACAGGTTTCCCTGCTTAGCGAATGTGACTCTGGGCAAATCAAAGGGCAATGGTTTGCCATGGTCCCGATCCAACAACGGCTTGGGATCAAAGGTATCAACGTGCGAGGGACCGCCTTTCATGAACAAAAAGATCACCCGTTTGGCACGAGCAGCCAAATGCGTTGGTTTGGGTGCCAACGGACCAGATTGTTCAGATAGCCCCCCCGCCCCAGTTACAATCTCTGGCGGGTCTGCCGCCGGGCAACTTCGTTGCAACAGATGCAGAAGAGCAAGATTTCCAAAACCCACCGCACTATTTCGCAACAAGCTACGTCTGGATTGCAATGATGATTTCAACATGCTTTCACCTCTGATACATGAATTCATTAGTGGCAAACAAACTTTGACAGAACAGGGACCAACCTTGATTGATCCCTGCATCATCACCCGCGTTTGAATTCAGCTGAACGCCCGATATCACCTGTGCCACAAAATCGACTGCACGACGGGACTCTCGTTCTGTGGGATGACGACCCAACACTCGCTGATAGGCCATTTCAACGCGCGACGAATCACTCGCTGACAACTTGAGGAGAGTTTGCGCAAGAGCATTGGCAGAATCGATCACGAGCTCAGAATTCATTAACAACAGGGCTTGGGGAGCGACCACGGTTTCGCTGCGATTACCCGTTGGCATGGTAGGATCAGGGAAGTCAAATTGCTCAAACATCGTGTACAAATTATTACGAATCACAGGTAAATAGACGGCCCGCCGCAAGCTGTCATAACGTGTGTGATCGACCGAGGTGTGGTTAAAAACGAACTGGCGATTCCGCAAGGGAACCGTCTTGCCCGCCATTGTTGTCTCAAGACGCCCAGAGATTGAAAGAATCGAATCCCGAAGCTGTTCAGGCTCCATCCGTTGCATCCGAAAATGCCACAGCAAACGATTCCCGGGATCAGCCTTACTGGCGACCGTTGGTTGCGGATGACGTGCAGACATGCGGTAAGTGCTGGAACCAAGAATCAGACGATTTAGATCTTTGGTCGACCACCCCGATTCCATGAACCAATGCGTCAACCAATCAAGCAATTCAGGATGTGACGGACGATCCCCAAGCACACCAAAATTCTCGGTGGTTCGAACAAGTCCCTCACCAAAATGCCAACGCCAAACCCGGTTCACATAGACGCGAGCAGTGAGGGGATGCCGCGTATTGGCCATCCACCTCGCAAATTCCAGTCGTCCACTCTGATGCTTGGGAAAGACCGGACGCACATCCGAGTTCCGCATCACCTCTGGGAACTCACGGGCCACCTCCTCACCAAGATTCAAATGACTACCGCGGATGTGTATCGGCAAGCGAGCGCGGACGGTGCCATCAGAAACTCCCATCGCTGCTGGTACATCGCGGGCCTTGGATTCATAAAGCCTTGCGGTTTCCATTCGCTGGTTGTATTCCGCCAGCGTCACATCATCAAACGCAAACTCAGGCTTTGGTGGAACGGTAAGAAAACCAGAACGATCTTTCAATGCAGCATCAACCTGCTTCGGATTTGGTAAGACAATGGACTTGATTGGGGAAACGTGACTCTGTCTCTTATACACATCTGACGCTGCCGACGACTCCTTACG
>CAJXTM010000632.1 GCA_913061385.1 uncultured Rhodopirellula sp.
ACACGTAAGGAGTCGTCGGCAGCGTCAGATGTGTATAAGAGACAGGTGTATGACATTTGGTCTGAAGTATCTGGCTCGTACAGAAGCTGCAGAGTTATTCATTCGCCATACGCAAATTGAGCCGATTCTCTATCGATACATACTGTCAAAACGTGATCAATCACCGATTAAGTCCTCGGAGAAGCTGAATGGGATTGATGGCGATTTTAATCTCGAGAGCTTATCTGTTGCCAAACGTAACAACTTAACGATTGGACATGATCTACTCAGCTACGAATTAGTAGATCGCTTCGACAAGCAGGTGTTTTTGGAGAATGTTGAATACCTGCGTTCTATCACGCCAGAGGATCACGAGGACTACAGCAAAGCTTTGCTGGAGGAAAATCGACGCCATTCCCTTCAGCTTTTGGGGCCTACAAGTCTTGTCATGTTGATTGTGATGATCATCACCCTCTGTGGAGACTTGAAGACAACGGTCACGGCATTGAACTCATTCGGTTCAGATTCAATTCTACTGTGGTGTATGAAGCGACTTTATGTTGACAACCCGAGTGTTCTCACTGACCTCGATTTCTTTATGCAAGAGGTCAGTAATCGAGGGCATTACAACAGCAGCGTCTTTTTTTCTAACCCGAGTCAGTATTTGTACTATCACGTTGTTTTCGATGAAGTGGTCTACGACTTACTCATGAATGAACCGTTTAAACCAGAGGAGAGCTGCGTCGTATGAGCTGTTACATCACTCGGACTTCCTCGTTTTTACCCGGTGAGCCAGTCGATAATGAGAATATTGAACACTATTTAGGGGCATTGCCGGGGGAAGCGGAAATCAAGTCCACCGTGCTTGGCATGAACGGGATTCTGACTCGGCACTATGCTCAGGATCAAAGTCTGAACGCTACTCACGACGTTTATGATATGGCTAGGCAGGCTGTACTAAGTTGTGTCGATTCATCTGATCTTTCAGTTCCCGTTACGATGTTAACTTCAGGCACCACGTATTCACCTCTGTTAGCTCCGGGCACAGCATCGATTCTGCATTCCCGAATTAGCGACATTCCTGCTACCAGTCATCCGATGGAAATCAGCTCGCATGGCGGGGTTTGTTCATCAGCCAGCGCTGCTTTAGTCAACGCAATCCGAGCTGTCTCTGTGGGGGCACATCGAAAGGCTCTTTGTGTTGGGGTTGATCATCCATCAGAAATCTTGAAAGTCGGTGAGATCGATCCAATTGATGATCGTCACGAGCATGCTCAGGTTCGTCACAGCCAATGGTTCATGGCGGTGTTTTTGCGATTCATGTTGTCCGATGGTGCTGGGGCCATGTTGGTGCAGGATCAGCCATCGCAGGATGGGTTATCACTTCGTGTCAATTGGACGCATTCCATGTCGTTTGCGAACCAATCAGAGTTATGCATGAAGCTCGAGGCAAAAACGTCGCGGTTAAGCCAGAACTCGGTGATTCTGTCTCGTTATTTGTTTTCTTGTGGGGAGATGTTCTTGCAAAAGGCACTCGAAGCGAACAATGACTCGTTTGACGATCACCATATCATTCTGCCGCATCTGTCGTCCTATTTTTTCAGAAAGAAAGTTGAGCGGTCCATTAAGAAGTTGTCTAAGGATCCCGATAATCCTTTGCCGTATTGGACAAACCTTTCCACAGCGGGAAACACGGGGGCGGCTAGTATCTACATCATGCTGGATCAATTTGTCCGTCGGGGGGGCATCAAAAATGGGGATCGGATCCTGCTCTTTGTTCCTGAATCAGGGCAGTTTAATTTTGTAATGATTAGCCTTACGGCGGTGATTCCATGAGCGGCATTGTCAACGAGACTCAAGGAAAATCTCGTAGGCGATTGGCTATCATCGGATGTGGAAGTAGTGGACTGATTACTCTCAAGTACGCGCGCGACTTGCTTCCAGGCTGGGAGATTCAGTGCTTTGAGGCATCCGGTGAAATTACGGGATGCTGGGGGGATCCGTATCCTGGATTTGTATCGACTTCAACCAAGTTCACGACTCAATTTGCGTGCTTTCCAAAATACTCCGCGAATACTAGTCCGGGATCGACGCGAGAAAAGAATGAGTTCTTCCAAGGGAACGAGTATGGTCAATACCTTCTAGAATTTGCAGATCAGTTCCAGTTGCAGCAGCATATTCGGTTGTATACCCGGGTGGATCAGGTAGAAGCTGTGAACGCGGGAGATCAATGGCGGTTGACACTTGTAAGTACCAGCGGCGACACAAATCAAGATTGGAACGAGGACTTTGATCATGTGATTGTGTGCACGGGATTGGCTGCTGAACCGCGAAAAATCGATTCAACGATTCCACAGCTCGGGCCGTCTGACATTCACGGTCCGATTCCAATTTGCAAGAAACGTGTCGTTGTATTAGGCGGAGGGGAATCGGCAGTTGACCTAGCCGATCGGTTGTCAAAACCCCAGTATGAGAACGAGGTGTATTTATCCTTGCGGTCCGGGATTCGGGTGAGTCCTCGGTATCACCCAGTCCGTGGTGTCCCCTCCGATTTTTTACGAAATCGTTTGATGCTCTCGATCCACGAGGACTTGCGAAATTGGCTCGGTCAAAAATTCGTGGAAGCGAGGATTCGGCACCAATGGGTGTTTGAGCGGCTTTTTCCATCACGGGCGAAAATGCAACGTGGGCATGATTTAGATAAGGCATCTTTTGAGCGTCGGAAACAGTGGGACTACCGATTGACGCGTCATGCAAAAGATGACCTGTTTAATATGTTCCACAATAAGAGTGATGGTTTTCTCGATTCAGTCGCGATCGGACGCATCAAGATCATTGGCGCACCCAAGGACAAAACGTTTACTTCTTTTGAGGGGTTTAGCCGGGACAGCAGTATCAGTTTCAAGCCTGACTATGTAGTCCCATCCATTGGATATCAGATGCAGCTACAGCACCTTTTTCGCGGGATGCTTGCTTTCTCTGACTTCTTCTTGGGCTGCTGCCACGTGAAGCGTGTGAATGTCCATCTTGTTGGTTTTGCTCGGCCCGTCATTGGTAACATTCCAACGATAAGTGAAATGCAAGCGCGATACGTTTGTAAGATGATCGCGGGTTGTGTTTCGCGCCCGGAGTCGATCGTCGCAGATCATGCACATGATCTGCAATCACAGCAGCTTCGATATCAAGCATTTCAAGTCACCAATGTTTATCCAGTTGAGATGTTCCCCTATTGCGATCGTCTTGCTGGTTTGATGGGTGAAGCTCTCAAAAGACATCGCATTCGCGACATGTGGACCTGGTTCCGACGGCAGCTTGAGCCGGCAACAACTTTGCATTATCTCTCCGCAGAAAAACTGCCGCGACAAGTCAGGCACCCGCCGATTTATCTGCCTTTTCTGCTGATTGCTGTATTGATCGCTCTCAAACCAATCGACTGGATTTATCGGTTGTGGGTCAGATGGGTCGCAAAACGTCCGCCGGGCTTATGAGGCTCGAGGGTGAGCGATAACTCGGACTCCATACTTGGGGGTCATTGTCGTTGCTGCGGACATTTTGTGGCGATCTTCACAGGATAGTTCGATTTTATAGCGACGCCCGATCAACGCCATGATCACGAGCATCTCCATCATTGCAAAATGTGTTCCAATGCAAATTCTTGGACCACCTCCAAAAGGAATGTAGGCGTAGCTTGAACGAGAATTCTCTTCATGTTTGGGTCGGAAACGATTTGGATTGAATTGATCTGGATCAAGCCAGTATTCGCTATGCCGATGCAATGAGTAGCGGCTCATGACTATGACTGTCTCTTATACACATCTGACGCTGCCGACGACTCCTTACGTGTAGA
>CAJXTM010000633.1 GCA_913061385.1 uncultured Rhodopirellula sp.
GAGATCAGCCTCGGTCTCGTGGGCTCGGAGATGTGTATAAGAGACAGGCGGTGGTCCGTTTTAGGATTCAGGATATTGGGATTGCTGCTTATGGTCCTGTCTTTGAACGTGTTCAGGCCAGATTGGAAAAATTGCAATCACAGAGTCCCGATTTTCAAATCATATTGACCGGTGGTGCCGTTGATCGTTGGGAGAATCTTTACCAGATTGTGGTTGATCTGGCGGTCAGCTTGGGAACTGCCAGTTTGATCATTTTCATGGTCCTGGCCGTTGTCTATCGGTCCTTGCGACTTGGGCTGATTTCGATCATCCCCAACGTGTTTCCGCTTGCTATTACCGGGGCACTGCTCTGGGTATTTGGGCAGAGTCTCGAGATCGTCAGTGTCTGCGCTTTCACTGTTTGTCTCGGAATCGCCGTGGATGATACGATCCATTTCCTGACCCGGTATCAAGAAGAAGAGCGTAGGACTTCAGATCGCAGACTGGCGATTCGGCAGTCATTTGTCGGGGTTGGTACCGCACTGATCATGACTACGGTCGTGCTGATCATCGGTTTCAGTACAGCACTGTTGAGTGATTCACGTGATCACCGTATCTTTGCCATCATGGGAATTCTGACCATCGGTAGTGCTTTGTTCGCTGATCTGGTTTTCCTTCCCGCCCTGCTGTTACGTTTTGGCGGAACCCGAAAAATTGCGGTGAACGGGGATGGCGAACATGATGCCTGAACAAAATTGGATTTCAATCATCTGCGCGCACGCCGCGAAGTTGAGTTCGAGTTGGGTGGCAATGCGACGTCATCTGCACCAATACCCTGAACTCTCAAATCGCGAATTCCAGACCACCGAATATCTGGTGACGGCGTTTGAGCGACTTGGCTTGCCAACGCATGTGTCGGGTGAGGGGCGTGGCATGACAGCTGATCTCGTGTCATCGACTGAATTGGCAAACGGACCGTGCATCGCCATCCGCGGTGATATTGATGCCTTGCCAATCCACGATTCTAAACTCGTTGACTATCGCAGTCGCTGTGATGGGGTGATGCACGCCTGCGGACATGATGTGCATGCCACCATAGTGTTCGGTGCCATGCAAATCCTCGCGTCCATGGATGTGGCGGGGGAATTGCCATGGCCAGTATCCGTGCGAGCGATTTTGCAGCCCGCCGAAGAGCTTGCTGTTGGTGCCAAGCATATGATCCACCATCATGCGATACGCGGGGTCAACGCCATTCTAGCCTTGCATGTCGATCCAACTCGATTAGTTGGTTGTGTTGGTTTGCGTAAAGGCACGCTGGCTGCCGCTTGCGATACGATTCATCTTCAAATTAATGGCAAAGGTGGTCATGGCGCAAGACCACAGATGACGAATGATCCAATCGATGCGGCGACTCACTGGGTGCAGTCAGCGTTTCGTCGAATTGCCCGTACAGCCGACCCACATGAAACAGTGGTGTTCTCGGTTGGGAAAATTGAGGCCGGGCATAGTGCGAATGTGATTCCTGATAATGCAAGCCTTGCTGGATCATTAAGATCGTTAGATCTGGAAAGTAGACGCGTTGCTCTGGAAACTCTCGAGGATGTTTGCGAGTCCATTCAGCGTGAGTCGGGTTGCAAGCTCGAAATGAGACTTGGTGCGTCCGCCCCAGCTGTCGTCAATGACGACAATCTGGTGGACTTAATGGTCGCAGGTGTTGAACAAATACTCAGCACTGGGGCAGTTGAGTGGATTGAACAGCCAAGCATGGGGAGCGAAGATTTTTCCTATTATCTCGAACATGTCCCCGGGGCAATGTTGCGGCTAGGGGTTCGTGGTGATCAGGTCGGGAATGCACCGTTGCATACTGCAGCGTTTGATGTTGATGAACGGGCATTGGCGATTGGAAGTCAGGTTTTTGCGGCCACGGTGATTAACTATTTCGAACCTGCCAACCAAGGTTGAAGGAATCGTGCGTGATACTGTGCCGCACAACGTGATCTTGTTTCGTAGAATGAACGCGACTCGGAACACTTTGTAAGCACAACCTGTAAATACACTGTACATCAGCACTGAGTTGTTGGAGCATCGAGATGGCAAAACTTGAATTCACGCCCAACGCGTCTCCCACAATTGGTGTGGAGCTTGAACTTGGGATTGTTGATGGCGAAACTTTTCAATTGGAAAGTGGTTGCACGCGCATGATTGATCGTTTGCCTTCAGATGTTTCAAATGAAGTCAAATATGAGTTGATGCAGTGTTGTGTTGAAGTGATTAGTGGTGTTTGTCACACCGTCAGTGATGCACGGGGTGACTTGTCGAGAAAACTAAGGCAAGTGGAGCAGGCCGCCGATGCGGAGGGTTTGAAGTTATGGTGGGGAGCGACTCATCCCTTTGGTTTGTGGGAGGATCAGCACGTCACCGACACGCCTCGGTATCACAACTTGATGCAATTGCTGCAGGAACTGGCACGCCGCATGATTACGTTTGGGCTGCATGTCCATGTGGGAGTCGATACAGGTGATAAAGCAGTCATGATTTGTGATCGAATCATGCAGCATCTGCCTACCCTGTTGGCGTTGTCAGCCAGCAGTCCGTATTGGCAGACAAGAGATACCGGGCTGCATTCCCATCGATCGAAACTGATGGAGGGATTACCGACTGCTGGTTTACCCACGTTGATGCGTAACTGGAGCGAATATGTTTGGTTGGTGAATCATATGGTTGAAACTGGATTCATCAACACGATTCGGGAAATTTGGTGGGATGTGCGACCGCATCATAATTTTGGCACGGTCGAGGTTCGTGTATGCGACATGCCGGGTAATCTGGATCACGTGTGTGGTTTGACTGCTTTGATTCAGTGTCTGGTGAAGAAGTTAAGTGATGAGATTGATGAGGGAACGTACCAATTTGATTGTCACCCCATGATGGTGCGTCAGAACAAGTGGCGAGCGGCGCGTTATGGCATGTCAGCCAAACTGGTAAATGCTCGGGATTATAGTGTCCAACCCGTTACACAGATTGCGTGTGATCTCGTGGATCGTTTGCGAAATGTTGCCCAAGATTTGGGATGTGAATCCGATCTCATGTATGTCAAGGAAATTGCACGCGGCGAGGGCTGGGCTGACCGCCAACGTTCGGTCCTGGAGTCGACTGGAAGTCCGGCCGCGATCGTGGAACAACTTTCTAATCAGGCAAGACTGAGTGATTACCATCTGGATGTAAAGCGATGAATACGACTCTCTTGATTGAATCGCTGGATCTGGATGACCTGCAGAATCTCGCAAATCGGCTCGTAATGTGTTTTCCCAGTCGTTTGACTATCGGTCTGGTTGGAACGCTCGGGGCCGGTAAAACGACGCTGGTGCAGGCGATCTCGAGTGCCATGGGCGTGGATCGCTCAGATGTGACCAGTCCCACCTTTACATTGTTACAGTCGCATTGTGCCGGCGGTCAGACTCTGCACCACCTGGACGCTTACCGGGTTGCCGATGAAGACGAGTTTCTTGAACTCGGTGTTGAGGAACTGTTCGATCAGGAACAGGCTTGGACACTGATTGAATGGGCTGACCGCGTCGAGGGGGTGATGCCTGATAATGTGTTATGGTTGGAGATTCAGATCGAGTCGCATCCTGACAGGCGGACAGTCGAATTCAGGACTTCGGATCACGAACTGTCGCAGGTACTCAAAACGGCACTACGAGAAATGATGCCCAAAGGCTAAGCTGCGATCATCTGCGATGGACCAAACCAATGAATCCCTGCCGATTGTCCGCCCCCTGCCAGACGATGTCTGTTTGGTAGAGTTGTTTTCGCGCCTGTCCCGATCTGTCTCTTATACAC
>CAJXTM010000634.1 GCA_913061385.1 uncultured Rhodopirellula sp.
GAGATCAGCCTCGGTCTCGTGGGCTCGGAGATGTGTATAAGAGACAGCACCACCAGTCCTGCAGCGAACGCATCACAAACCAAGTGAGCAAAGCCACACCGCACGGGATAACGATTAAACGCGCGTGAGCTCCAATCACCGCACAGATCCTTTCAGATTTTTTTCACAGTGCAAGAAAGTAAGACACGAACAACTACATGAATCGAGAAGTGCGAGCCTGACATCCACCACTTTCGCAAACGCGAGTTGCTCGTACAGCGAGCCAACCAGCATTGCCATCCCGTGGATCACGGTGCAGACTTTGAAAACATGGCCCGCTGTCCAGCCTTCGTTGTGTTTCGCTCGGTCAAAGCCCCCACATCCTCGAGAAATTGATCCAAACTTTGTTCCATCTCATCGCACTTCTGCTGATGTTGTGCGGCCAGATCACGGTGTTCGGAAAGATCGTCTGCGAGATTGAAAAGCTCAACACGATTCGCTGCCCAATGCTTGACGATTTTGTAGTCACCCTGCCTCAACGCCGACTGAGCTTCGCGAGCCCCAGCCTGATGAAACACAAGAAACGGGTGACTACGTTGAACCTTTCCTTGTCCAGCTCCCCGAAGCACTGAAACCATGCTACCGCCGTCAAGGACTTCCGGCAGCACACCATCGAAACCAGCAAATTCAGCAATCGTTGGGAAAACATCGAGCCCAGTGACGGGAACCCGGGAAGTCGTTCCAGCTTCAATACCTGGACCAATGACCATGAAAGGCACTCGCAAACCACCCTCGTACATCGAACCTTTGCCCTCATGAAGTGGATAATTCCGCGGCAAGACGCCTCTGTTTTGGCCGGGCATCGTGAGACGCCCCCCATTGTCAGACATAAAAAAGATGTACGTATTTCCCAGCAAACCCAACGAATCGATGTGATCAAGAAGCTGCCCAACTGCTTGATCGACATCGCTGGTCATCGCAGCAAATTTCGGCAAGCTATGACGCCGCCCTGGTTTCCATTGACGCGTACGTTTGAGCGTACTGTTACGGTAGAAGATATCGAGATGCACTGCGTAGTGTGAAACCTGCACAAAGAACGGTTGACCTGACTTAGCGTGTCCCTCGATAAAATCCTCGACCCGCTTGGTCAAACTACCGACCAACTTTGGGTCGTCACTGGCGCCTGCATCCTTGTCTCCCTTTCCGCCGCCTGTTCCGTTCCCGGTCAACCCATCACTGACGTCATACCCCATTTGCTCCGGCGTCACATTGTCGAATCGAGAATCCCATTTACCAAAATGTGCCGTTCGATAACTCGGATCCACAAGCTTGAGCATCCGTGGCAAACTTAAACTCTCACGAAATGACTTAGCCCATCCCGGCTGGTCTTTTTGGTAAACATGCCTAGCCGGCGTCTGACCGACAACCAAGCTACGTCGTGTAGGGCAACAGTAGGGCGCAGGAGCATAACCCTGAGTGAATCGCATTCCCATACGTGACATGCGTTCCATCTGCGGAGTACGCAAGTAGTCGCTGCGTGTCTCAGGATTTGATGGATCCATCAACACGGAAGAACCTACCCAACTCTGGTCGTCTGACAATATCACCACAAAATTAGGTAATTCTTCGCTTGCTTCAAGCAAAGCAGCGTTAAACACGCAAAAACATGCGACGAGACAAAGCATGCAGTACTGTCGCATGAAGAAACCCCAAAACAAAAACGGAAACAGCATTTAAAACACCCCCCCCAAATCATATCGACTCAGAGCCAAACCGCGAGACACCGGGGCGCCAGTGCCCGAAACCCAGTGCCCGAAACCCAGTGCCCGAAACCCAGTGCATCAATCAAAAGTGTCCGCTGGCATCGGTTGTGGCGAGGATGTGGGACCATGAATCTGTAACACATCGGGTCCATTCTTCTGACGCACAAACATCGCCCGATCAATCGACAACTGCCGAGGCTCGGTTTGTGTGAGCGAGTGATGGCGATGGTAAACAATGAATAATTCGCTGCCATCGGGCGAATAAGTGAAACAATGATGGGCCGTACCATGCGCATAAGAAGTCGACTTCATGATCGGATTTCGATCATGTTTTTCCCACGGACCAAGTGGACTATCTGAAGTCGCGTAACCCACCGCATACTCGGGACTCTCAAAATGACTTCCCGAATAGGTCAGGTAATAAACCCCATTGCGTTTCAGTATTTCGGGACCTTCTACAATATTTCCACGGTGTCTTTCCCAAGCCTGATCAGGCACGATCATCCGTCGCAAGGAATCAGCATCAACCGAAATCATATCCTCGTTCAAGCGGCCACCCCAGATTTGATTCCCTCGATTGAAGTCGACATAGTAAATGTAATTTTGACCATCTAGATCTTGAAACACATGAGCGTCGATGCGGATGCTATCTGGGGTCATCGGCCGCTGGTATTGTTGACGGAACGGGCCTGTGGGTGAGTCAGCACTGGCAACACAGATCCGGGTATCAGCCGCATAGTAAAGGTAAAATCTCCCATCTCGTTCAACAATGTCGGGTGCCCAGAAACGGGAATCTCCCCAGCTGTCCTCTTTTTTCAGCACGTAACCCTGATCCTTCCAGTGAACCAGATCCTTTGACACATGCAGACGAATTCCATGCACCATGTCGGGGGAGTCAGGTGAGTGTGTGCAGTAGGCATAATAGATTCCGTCATGCCGCAGGATTACGGGGTCAGCACAGTCCGCCTGCACAGGATTGGTGTAAGACTCCGACCTATTTGAATCCACCACTTCGCGAATCGTAAGATTCCTGAATTCAGCTGCAGTTCCCAACACCCGGAATCCTATGCTGCCCCTATCAAATGCTCGGTCCACTCCGTCAAACACTGGAAGTGATTCCTGAAGAACGGGCATTTCATCGACATAGCACATAACATTGGCGTCAACGACACGAACTCGCAAGCGATACCACTGAGAACTCTCAATGGTTCGATTGCCGCCTGCCAATGCTTGCCACCCTGGTTTGCTGGCTCCCCACATCACACGATTGGCTTCAGAGTGCAAACCGACATAGTAACCACGGTATGCATCTATCCCGACCTGTGAATCGGCCGCCCGAAACACGATACCTGCTTGCGTATTCTCTTCTGGTTTGATTTCTACCTGCAGTTCGAAACTGCTCACCTGAATTCCCGCCAACATCGCCCTGGGGCCCAGCTGACCACTGAGACGCAGGGCACCCGAAGACGAACGAACTTCCCCCCCAAAAACAATCCATCGTGATTGGGCTACATCAGAGAGTGGATCGCTGTAAATCAGCTTACCAAGCTCCTGACCGACAACTGACTGCCCGGTAACGCTCACAATGACAAGCAGTACGACAGACCTGATCAAACAAGCTCCCGGTGAGAAGAGAATCAGAAGATGCATTTACGAACTCCTCAGTATTCCTGAACCCAACGCAAACTCCAAACCTCGCGTACTCACTTCGAAGAAAACTTTTCGAATCCGCGTCTTGCCAGTTCTACCTCGCCACTGGAAAGCAATTCGGCGATCTGATCCAACTGGCCTGTCGCAGCATCATCCTTGTAGCGATGCCTGAGCGTCAACAACTCAGCAGGCAGCCGCAGGTCGTCCGCCTGGATCCTGAATGCTCCACCCGCCTTCGTTTTTCGCATCAATTGAATGGTCTCCAGATCCCGGTAACCAAACTCGCGACTTGGCTCAACGTTGGTCCCCTCTCCCCAGTCGTTCCATGTTGCAATCTGGATCAGCCTTGCATTCCCATCATACGCCCTTCGTAACGTTTGACGGAACACCTGTCTCTTATACACATCTGACGCTGCCGACG
>CAJXTM010000635.1 GCA_913061385.1 uncultured Rhodopirellula sp.
CTACACGTAAGGAGTCGTCGGCAGCGTCAGATGTGTATAAGAGACAGAGCTTGGATCAATCGATTCATCTGACTGCTACCACCTCGAGGTGGAATGTACGAATGAATCGTATCCGAGAAGCACAGCATGCCCACTGCATCACCTTGAGAAAGCGCCACATACGCCATCATCAATATTGAATTCAGTGCATGATCCAGCAGCGTATAACCATCGCGTTCATTAGTCATCATCCTTCCACAATCGAGTAGAAACACGACACGTTGGCTTTGATCATTTTGAAACTGCCGAACTGTCAACTTTCGTCTTCGGGCTGTGCTTCTCCAATCCATGTGTCGATAGTTGTCATCTCGCGAATAATCACGCAATCTTTCAAACTCACTGTCTTGCCCAACTCTCCGCGTTTTTCGGACACCAATCAGGCTGAGTCGATTCGTTCTCGCCAGCAGTGCATAATCGGACAACTGCTTCATATCTGGATAGACATTCAACCGATTTTCAAGAGGCAAACAGAGTTGACGTTTCCACAGTTTCAGCGGACTAAAAAACTGCAAATAGACGGACTCCAACTCAAACGCACCTCGCCTACCTGGAGTCAATTTACGGGATACCGTTAGCCGTCCCGTGGGGGGCAGTCGCAACGGGTGCTCAGGCGGCGAACACTCGAAATTTTCTGGGACATCATCCCTGACAAATCCCCTCAATGTCATCGAAGTACGGTTTTCGACAGTCAAGTCACTACCGACAGGAACCCCCAATGAACAGGTCCTGGGTATCGATCTCGACACACTGATTCCACGATTTGTCTGCAAAAAGACCAACAACAGATCTACTGTTGCGATGCCAATCAGACCGAGGTCCAACAAAGCAGCAACAAACAGAAGACCGGGCTGAAAGATCGTGGCAACACTTGTCGCCAGCGACCCGAGCAGCACTAAAACCCACCAAGCCGTGGGATAAATCTTCAGTCTCCACGAAACAAGAATGAGCGGCATCGCCAGCACAATCAGAGTCAGCCAGGGCAACTGGCTGTACTGATTCACTTGCTCCTGCAATACACCTTGAACTGTATCTTTCATGCCAGTTTTACCCTGAAAGCAACCCTCTCCCCTTTGCAGGGACTATCAATGGGCACTATGTCACCGCATATCCGCTCGAACTGATCTTACTCGCTGTGCCTGAAACCTTACAGTGTCACCGGAGGCGTTTCCGCAAGGCTTCTACTCGAAAATTTCATCACAGCTATTCAGAATCACAGCTATTCAGAATCACAGTGGCCCAGAATCACAGTGGCCCAGAATCAAAGTGCGAGGGTTACCGTTTTACTCTCGGTATACGCCTTCAAGCCTTCTTCCCCCAACTCTCGCCCGTAACCACTCATTTTGAATCCACCAAACGGTGCTGCTGCATCAAAAACGTCATAACAGTTGACCCATACTGTTCCAGCTCGCACTCGAGCTGCAAATTCATGCGCGATCGAAACATCTCTTGTCCAGACCGCTGCAGCCAAACCATAAAACGTGTCATTGGCGCGACGAATCATGTCTTCCTTGTCTTCGAACGTCAAAACGCTGAGAACAGGTCCAAAAATTTCATCTGTTGCAATGGACATGTCATCGCGAACATCATCAAAAATAGTGGGGGCGACAAAGTACCCTTTATCGCCAATACGTTCCCCGCCAGTCACGCAGGCAGCACCTTCAGCCTTTCCTTTTTCGATGTACGACATAATCTTGTCGAACTGAGCTTTATCAACTTGTGGCCCCTGCTCGGTATCCGATGCAAATGGATCACCCACCTTGCGACTCACGGTTAGCTTTTGCAGTTTTTCAAGGAATGCGTCGTGCTGACTTTTTTCGACAAACACACGGCTACCGGCACAGCAGCACTGGCCCTGATTCAAAAACAGCCCGACGTACGCCCCCATAGCCGCAGCATCAAGGTCCGCATCAGCAAAGATTACATTAGGACTCTTCCCACCCAGTTCAAAAGACAGGCGTTTCAGCGTTTCAGCCGAATCACGTGTGATGATTTGCGCGGTTCGGTGCTCACCTGTAAAAGCGATTTTATCGATCAGCGGATGCTTCACGACTGCTGCACCTGCCGTTGGTCCAAACCCCGGCACCACATTGATCACTCCATCAGGAATACCGACTTCCTTAGCCAGTTGAGCCATCCGTAAACAGGTCAACGGTGTTTGTTCAGCGGGCTTCATGACAATCGTGCAGCCAGCAGCCAATGCGGGCCCCCATTTCCAAGCAGTCATCAAAATGGGAAAGTTCCAAGGGATGATCTGGCCGGCAACACCAATCGGTTCGCGACGTGTATAGCAAAGATGATTCCCGCGAATCGGTATCGTGCTACCGTGAATTTTGTCGGCATAACCTGCGTAGTAGCGAAGACAATCAATTGCCAACGGCAAATCAACATTGCGGCTATCATTAAGCGGCTTGCCGTTGTCTAACGTTTCCAAACGAGCAAGGGAATCAATTTCCCGCTCCATGCGATCTGCAAGCAGATACATTAGCCGTCCGCGATCTCGGGCATCCATGGTTCGCCAAGGTCCATTATCAAACGCTTCACGCGCTGCTCTGGCTGCAGCATCCACATCCGCTGCATCACCTTCGGCAACCTGAATAATCTCTTCCTCAGTTGCAGGATTTACGGTCGCAAATGTCTTCCCACTAATGGCAGGAACCCATTCTCCATTGATGAAGCAATTCGTTTCACTGATTTCGACGCCGAGGTCGACAAGGTTTGTCGTGGACATGATGATCTGGAATCTCGAGCGAGTAATATTTTGTTGATTGCAAAATTGTAGCGGACAAGTCGATATTGTGTTGGCGTTGGCAACTTGTCCTAACCTGCCGAAGTCGTCAGAATTCGAGGGGTGCACACGGTTAAAAACCACTTGGACAATCAAAATCGGGCCTCCAGTCGCGAAGGGCAAAACCCCTCATCGCCTGCGGCTAAGCTTTGATTGCCTGAAGCCAAGGCCCCCTGTGCAAGCAGAGCAACCGACCTGGCAGGGAAAGATGCACTCCAAACCGAACCTATGGTCGCTATCGACCTTCGATAACAACCCTTGGACAAGACGGTACGGACTGCAGTTCGATGCACAGCAGTAAATGGGTGAATTTCAGTTCAGTCACCGAACTCGAACTCAGACAACAAGCCAAACGTTCGTGTCACGACATCGACCTCCGCGACTCATACAGCGACATTTATCAATCCTGTCCTCCAAATAAATCTCTGTCCCGAAAATCAATTGTGGAACATTCATTTCTTGCCTATCTCCGTGGTCGCTGTCGCAAGCTGGCTCAGGTCACTGTTGGCATCGGTGACGACGCAGCTGTCGTGGAACCAGCACTAGGCCAACAGATAGCGTGTGTTGACCAAATCATCGATGGGGTCGATTTCCTGTCAGACCAACACTCATTATCAGATGTCGGGTACAAATCAGTTGCTATTAACTTGAGTGACATTGCCGCTATGGGAGGCAAACCGACAAGCATCCTCGTCACTCTTTCCTTGCCCAGCCAGAATTCAACCCGAATCGCGGGTGAGGTCTACGAAGGAATCCTTGAAGCAGCAGAAGAATTCAATCTGGCGATTGCGGGTGGTGACATTTCCACCTACGACGGACCGCTGGCAGTGTCAGTCACCTTGCTGGGATCCGTTGAACGGGATCAAGCTTTCTTGAGGAGCGGTGCTGCGGAGGGAGATGCGATCATGGTTTCCGGAGCAGTGGGCGGAAGCATTCGCGGTCGGCACTCTGTCTCTTATACACATCTCCGAGCCCACGAGAC
>CAJXTM010000636.1 GCA_913061385.1 uncultured Rhodopirellula sp.
ATCTACACGTAAGGAGTCGTCGGCAGCGTCAGATGTGTATAAGAGACAGGATTCACCCTGCCAAATGCCAATCGGCTCCATCACCGACAGTGAAACCTTCTTCGATTCTGCTGTTTGCACGGAATTGTGGAAATTGCAGGGAGAAGTCGACCGTTGGATCATCCAATCGAAACGCAACGCCCCATTCGCATTGACACTGCAAGACAGTCCAAAGCCGAACGAACCGAGAATTTTCAAACGCGGCGATCCACTTAAACTCGGACGGGATGTCCCGAGACAATTTCTTTCAATTGTTGCTGGTCAAAAACGGAAACCATTCCAAAACGGCAGTGGTCGACTGGAACTGGCACATGCAATCATCGATCCTACTAATCCTCTCACTGCCAGAGTCATGGTCAACCGAGTCTGGATGCACCACTTTGGAAAGGGACTGGTCTCGACCCCCAGTGACTTTGGCACTCGAGCCACCTTGCCATCTCACCCTGATTTGCTCGACTGGTTAACAAGCGACTTTATCGACAGAGGCTGGAGTCTCAAAACACTACATCGACAAATCCTACTGTCAGAAACTTATCGACAGTCATCATCCGGACCAAAGGACGCCGCCCGCTTGAAACAGGCGTTTCAAACAGACCCAGATAACAAACGACTCTGGCGATTTAATCCGCAGCGACTCGGGTTCGAAGAACTGCGTGATTCAATCCTGTTAGCCAGTGGCCAACTTGACCCCTCAACTGGAGGCAAGCCATCGCCACTTTTCAAAAAGCCTTACCCCACGAAACGCACTCTGTATGGTTTAGTGGATCGTCAATATCTTCCTGGAACACTGAGAATATTTGACTTTGCCAATCCTGATTTGCATGTAGCCAAACGCAGTGAAACAACGGTTCCCCAACAAGCGTTGTTCTTTATGAATCATCCGTGGATGCTGATGCAGGCACGTGAACTGTCCGAGCAAAACCAAGTGGGTCCAGACGGATCCGTTCTTGATGATCGACAACGCATCACAAAACTGTTCCAAATGATCTTGCAGCGTGACCCAACAGACAACGAGCACAACGAATCACTCGATTTGATCACAGCGACAAAACGCAAAGATGCGGCAACTGAAAGCCCAACGACCAAGAACTGGACCTATGGATACGGTGAATTCGATGACCAAACCGGCAGATCAATTCACTTCACACCATTACCACACTTCACCGGCACAGCGTGGCAGGGCGGCAGCAAGTTCCCCGACTCCAACCTGGGCTGGGTGCAACTGACATCCACCGGTGGCCACCCTGGAAACGACCGACAACACGCGGCGATTCGCCGCTGGACGGCTGATCGTGAAATGAGCATCAGTATTCAGAGCAGTCTGAAACACGAACCAGAATTAGGTGACGGGATTCGGGCCTTCATCACGAGTTCCTGCACCGGCCTTCACCAAAGTGTGAACTCACACCACAACAGCCAGGACATCAACGTGGCTCAAATTAAAGTGAGCCGTGGTGATACCGTTGACTTCATTGTCGATATTGGTGACGGCCTGAACAATGATCAATATCTCTGGTCGGCAGTGATTCAGGAACTGGGGCAGAACACAGCGAAAAGCACTTGGAACTCGAGAACTGATTTCCCGGCACCAGTACATGAGACCCTCGATGGTTGGGAACAACTGGCTCAGGTACTGCTGTGTTCCAATGAATTTATGTTTGTCGATTAGGCAGACACCGCGACAGACACTCACATCCAACCCAATGACCGGCAGTCCCACCCTGCATCATGCTCACGGAACACAATCATGTCGATTGATTACGACCAGCCCCCACAAACTCGACGTGACGTACTGAAGAGGTCCGCACTTGGTTTGGGATCACTCGGACTGATTGGGCTTCTGCAAGATGAGCAAAAACTAAGTGGATCAGAATCGGGGTCACCCACTTCCCTGAAGACCAAGTCGCCACACTTCCCGGGGCGAGCCAAGCGAGTGATCCACTTCTTTCTCAACGGCGGACCATCCCATGTTGACACATTTGATCCCAAACCTGCACTTCTGAAATACGCGGGCAAACCATTACCACAAACATTGCGGACTGAACGGAAGACCGGCGCTGCGTTCCCTTCTCCCTTTGAATTCAAACGCTATGGAGAATCAGGAATCGAGGTAAGCGAATTATTTTCACGCACAGCTGCCCACATAGACGACATTGCCGTCATCCGTTCCATGCATGCCCAAGTCCCAAATCATGAGCCATCTTTAATGCTCATGAACTGTGGTGATTCAGTACAGTCTCGTCCAAGCCTCGGATCGTGGTTACTGTACGGGCTTGGAACCGAAAATCAAAATCTACCTGGCTTTGTCGCCATGTGCCCCGGTGGCTTGCCAATCAAGGACAACGAAAACTGGCAGTCGGCATTTCTGCCGGGCACGTTCCAAGGAACCTACATTGACTCCAAACACACCGAGTTCAGACGTCTGATTGAAAACATTGAGCACCCACAGATTGCGACAGACCATCAAAGACGTCAGTTGAATTTGCTGGAACAATGGAACAGACGTCACCAACACAGCCGACTTGATGAACGTCTTGAATCAAGAATTTCATCTTACGAACTCGCATTCCGAATGCAGAAAGACGCTCGGGATGCGTTTGATTTGGCAGATGAGCCAAAGTACATCCAGGAGATGTACGGGAACGGGGTTCATGGACGGCAGACACTCATTGCTCGGCGACTTGTCGAGCGTGGTGTTCGGTACGTGCAGCTATGGCACGGGGCGGGGCAACCGTGGGATAACCATGACAAAATCGAAGATAACCATCGTCGCCTTGCCAACGAGATTGACCAACCGATCGCGGCCCTGCTTACCGATTTAAAACAACGCGGAATGCTTGATGAAACCCTGATTCTGTGGGGTGGAGAATTCGGGCGCACCCCAAGCGTTGAACTGGAAGGTGGTGGTAAATCAAAACTTGGACGCGATCACAATCACTATGGCTTCACCGTCTGGATGGCAGGCGGAGGAATCAAGGGCGGCACCGTCCACGGCGCGACTGACGACTTCGGTTTCCGTGCAGAGAAAAATCGAACGAGCGTCCATGACCTGCACGCCACCATGCTTCACACGCTTGGACTTGATCACGAACGATTAACGTACCGGTATGGGGGCCGCGACTTTCGCCTCACGGACGTCCATGGACGCGTGCTAACAGAAATCCTCACCTAAAACAGCGTAATCGTTGGCTGCTGATCAAATCGGACTGCAGCACGGCAAATAAAAGGTACGGCACCCGTGAGGCGTGCAACTGCCCCCCCAAAAACAAACGATGCAATTGCCGGTACCGAAGACAAGATCCGTCTCGTCCAGCGGTGAACGCTGAGCTGACTCGCATCCCGAATTGAAAACCTGCTTTTCCGACGCGAATTCCTTCTTCGTGTGCCACTCTGGATTTTGGCTGCTATGATTGGGACCACGTTAGTGCTACCCTCGCGGTAGTTCGAGCCCATAGTCCCCGTCACCGGAATCTATCTGAGTCATGAATTTCTTCATCGACCGACCCGTTTTCGCGTCTGCGATCGCGTTGATCATGATCATGGCGGGGGCCATCAGTATGACGGTCTTGCCGATCGCGCAATTCCCCCCCTTAGTCCCGCCACAGGTTCAAGTTTCAACCCAGTATCTCGGTGCCGGTTCGGATGTGGTTTCCAAAACGGTCACAACGCCGCTTGAGGAACAACTGAACGGGTCGGCTGGCATGATCTACATGCTGTCTCTTATACACATCTCCGAGCCCACGAGACCGAGGCTGATCT
>CAJXTM010000637.1 GCA_913061385.1 uncultured Rhodopirellula sp.
CGAGATCAGCCTCGGTCTCGTGGGCTCGGAGATGTGTATAAGAGACAGCGCCAGATATGTTCCGTGAAGCCATCAACAGCCCGGCCAGAACCAACTCCTTAACAGCATTCGCATTCGCTCCGGGAGCGTTAAAGACTGGCACACCCAAGTCAGTCATTTTTCCAACAGGAATATTATTGACACCGGCACCAGCTCTTCCGATCGCAGCAACACTCTCTGGAATATCCATATCGTGCATCTTGTACGACCGGAGCAGTACGGCATCTGGATGACTGACTTCAGACGCAACCTCATAACTCTCACGCGGCAGTCGCTGCAGACCTTTGACAGAGATATTGTTCAACGTGAGAATTTTGTACATGAGACGACTGGCGACTATTGGTTGAAAGAGTGGGAAGTAGGAACAAACTGCGATCTGGCTCAGCCATTCTTCGCAGCAAAATCATTCATGAAACTTGCGAGAGCTTCGGCACCTTCTCGCGGCATTGCGTTATAGATGCTTGCACGAATACCACCAACGCTACGGTGTCCTTTCAGACTCACCAACGAGTGCTCTGCCGCTTCGTTAATGAAGCGATTCTGCAAATCATCGTTGGGCAGCGTGAATGTCACATTCATCAACGACCGAGACTCTGGAACCGCATGGCCCTTGTAAAACCCAACGTTTGCATCGACTGCATCGTAAACGAGTTGCGATTTTTCTTGGTTCTGCTTCTCCATAGCCTCCAACCCACCAATGTCATCTGCCAACCAGCGAGCAACCTTACCCAACACATAGATTGCGAAAGTAGGCGGTGTATTCCACATTGATCCACCAGAAGCATGGTTGCGGTACTGAAGGTAGCCTGGCAATGCCTCGCTTCCCCGTTCCAACAAATCTCGCCGTATTACCACCACCGTCACACCCGCAGGTCCAGCATTCTTTTGTGCACAAGCATAAATTAGGCCGTACTTGTTGATGGGTAACGGACGGCAAAGAAAATCACTTGAGGCATCGCTGATCAACGGAACCGACTCAGGACAACTTGGCTCAGTCGGGTACTGCACACCCTGAATTGTCTCGTTGCTGCAATAGTACAAGTAGGCAGCATCGTCACGGACCTGATAGTCACCACCAGAGGGGACCCGGTCATAATTGGAATCTTTGGCATCGTAAATTGCTTCGACAGTGCCTTCCTTTCGACCTTCAACAATGGCTTTTTTGCCCCAAGATCCAGTCAACAGGTACTGCCCTGTTAACTCGGTATCGCGCAGCAAATTTGCTGGAATCATCGAAAATTGCAATGCAGCCCCACCTTGCAGGAAAAGCACGGCATAGTCGTCAGACACACCCAAAAGTGACCGAAGCGTTGCCTCTGCGTCTTCGATGATGCCTACAAAGGGTTTGCCCCGATGGCTGAGTTCCAGCAAGGAGGCCCCAGCACCCGGCAGACAAAGGAATTCTTCCTGAACCTGCTGCAGGACTGGCAGCGGCAAGGCAGCGGGCCCGGCTGAAAAATTAAAGGCTCGCTGAGCGGCAGCATTAACGCTCATTTTCTAGCTTCCTATCATGAAAAAAATTGCGGCAGGGAGGACGTCCCAGTCGCGGTGTGACGATCAGCGAGAATTCTAAACTTCGATTGTTCAATCTGGAAGGTTGCGACAACCTGACAGTGGCAATCAACTCGCAAAACGTTGTAAAAACCTGATAAATGTTGGCTCGAATTCAACAAACTGAAAAAACCAACAATCCCTAACAATCTAGGAGCAGAGCAATGGTTAAGTCAGGATTGGTTCAAACTGTCGAGAAAATTCGGGATCGTCGTTAGAAATCCGCTTCTTTGCCCTCAAAAAAACACAACGTTGCTAACCCGAGCCAGCTAAAAGCCAAACTCCTTCATCCAAGCCTCGACCTGCTCTTCATCGACTACACGATTTGGCTTTTCGGTACCCTCCACACCCCTGCCCTGCCCTGTCTGTTTGCTCGACTTGCAAGCTAGCGCAATCTTGCCATCCAGCAGATCGTCCAACCAAGGCTGAGAATCGCAAAACTCACAACCGCGGCGTTTAGCAGCCGTTTGCACACGATGATCTGACGAAACTACTGTCAAATTCCGCGGTGCCGAGTGCGCTGCGATCATTTCCTCGAGCAAATCATCTGCCTCGGGATGATCGACAGCGAAACGCACCGCGACACCCTCCACTGAAAAATTACTAGGTCGCCCCTGAGGTGACGTGGCCGCGTCAAAGACAATGCATGTATTTTCCCTCTGCAAGTCCGTCAGATGATCCACCAACCTGCGAACTAGATTCATTCGCTCTCTCTGCAACCAACGACCATCGGGATCTCGATTCGGTGCAGCCACCGGTGCAAGGACGTTGTATCCATCAATCAGCAATAATAGAGACAACAGCCGAGCTCCTGAATTCAAGGTAAAGACACTATGACCCTTTCCCGGTTTCACTCGGAGAGTCCAGTTACCAGCAGAATCAAAGCAGAATAGCTACATCACCAGAGAGCACAAACTCTCTTCGCGATGCAAACTCATTCTATCCTCTCCTGACACGCTCAGAATAACACCAGCACAAGGCAGCGTCATCGGGAATTGCACACGAAAGGCTAGTCTATCTCTTTCAGTACATTGGTTTCAGAACCGACGTCGAAACTGCAAATACTTCAACAAAAACGATCAGCACGATAGCAACACAAGCGGGGACAATCTGCCGCCGCCGTGTTGGCGATGCTCCAGCTGAGGCGACAGATCCAAAACGCAAAAATTCAGTTCAGTCGTACGACCTCACAACAGAGTCAGGATAATCTACACGCTTCAAAAACAGGCCACATGCAGGTGCAGTGGGGCCAGCTGCATCACGATCGCAAGCAGCAAGAACCTGATCGATCCATTCCACCGTCTGCTTTCCACGACCTACCTCAACCAAAGTCCCAACAATGGTGCGGACCATATTGTAAAGAAAACCATCCGCTTCCACCTCGATTGATAGGTGACATGCATCATCATCTGTCGTTGCCGAGGCAATCAACTCGCAGGCTCGAACATTCCGCACAGTTGTCTTACGTTCGCCGCCAGCAGCCTGAAAACTCTTGAAATCATGAATGCCAACGAGACGCTGAGCTGCCAAACGCATTTGATCCAGATCCAATTCGCCATGAAGATGCCAACGGTATCGATAGTCAAACGCATCACGCACCCCACCAACCTGCAACTGGTAACGATATCGCTTACTTATCGCATCACGAATCGCATGAAATCCCTGACAAGCATCAACTGCCTCATGAACAACGATTGTTCCCGGCAACTGAGTATTGAGCGCCCGCAATAAATGCTGCGCCGAGTCCCGCCAGACAAGGCTGCAACTTGCCACCTGAGCATGGGCATGCACACCGGCATCGGTTCGACCGCTGCCAACAACCTGAGTCTGCTCACCTGTCAGGCGTTTTAGAGCATCCTGCAGATGCCCCTGGATGGTTCGCTGATTCGGCTGCACCTGCCAACCAGAGAAACCAGTGCCGTCGTATGCAACCGTCAACTTGAAATAACGAGCCACGCCTGCATTCATGCTGAATCACAACTTCTCGCTCGGGGATGCCGAACGCTTGAACAGTAACTCAGCAATCTGGACAGCATTGGTTGCAGCACCTTTTCGAAGATTATCGCTAACACACCAAAATGCAATTCCATTGCTGCAACTGAGATCTTTCCTGATTCGCCCAACAAACACATCATCTTTCCCATCACAATCGCGCGGCATGGGATACTGTTGGGTATCCAGATCATCAACGACAGTCACTCCCTCAG
>CAJXTM010000638.1 GCA_913061385.1 uncultured Rhodopirellula sp.
TACACGTAAGGAGTCGTCGGCAGCGTCAGATGTGTATAAGAGACAGAGCGTCGGTGTGTTGCTCTGGGAAAATGGTAAGTAAGTCACCCACCATTTCGTCCTCCCGATATCGACCAAAATCATCAAACTGTTCAAACGGAAGACCAAGAGGGTCCATTTTTCGATGACATTTCCAACAGTATTTCTCACGCGTGACCTGCAACCGATGTCGGAGCGTTTGGCCTCGATCTTCTGGAACCACAGCATTCACATCCAACGGTATGTCGGGCATGGTGTCGGCCAACAGATGCTCTCGAATCCACTTGCCGCGGCGAATTGGGTCAGTGTCGAAGTTCCCACTCCATGCAATCAGCCACGCTGGATGAGTCAGAATACCCGCTCGCTGCCCGACGGGCATCTTCAGTGGTTGACTTGTCGGATAATCCCAAGTGGCGTGGTTAAGATTATAGAAATCGACGTACTGCCTAGAACTGGGTCCTTCAATCGGAATCGGGTGCCGGCCTTCGGATTCAGCAAGCTGAACGTATTTGGTATTGAATTCAAAATTCGCATCATCCTTGTTTGTCTTGATGTAGAGCAGGTCCTTCTGAATATTCTCAAGAGAACCGAGATAAGCCACAAAGTACTCATCCGTTGTTAACAAACGCTTCAGCACATCACGATCCTGATCAAAAATATGCATGACCAGTTGATCCGCATCATCAACCATTCGTTTTGTCAGATAACGATCTCCAAACCCAATGCGTTTTGCATCTTTGAACACATTGGGAGCATGGTGATAGCCAAAGAACTCACGAAAGAAACGCAGCGTCCGTGTATTTCGGATGCCATGATCCTGAGTAAACATTCGATAATCAGCAGTCGACATATTGTTATCATCGAGAATCTGCAGAACAGTTCGTTGAATGTCCACTGGATCTTCTAACCCTCCACTCAAAGCCAGATTGAGCAAAGTTGTCTTGATTTCACTGTCTCTTACGCCCACTTCGATTTCACTCGGGCCTGTGTCGGTCAGAGCGCGAGCAATCGCAAACGCAAGCTCGGTCGGAGCCAGACGCCGACGACCATCCTTGTCCAAAGGACCGAGTCCAATCTCCATTCGATAAACCGCTTCCGGTTTCATCAGGATTGCTTGCAGCGTTGTCTGAAGTGCCTTGACGTTACCACCAGCGGCAGCGGCTCTGCCGAAGAAGTCCGTCAATGATTCATATTCTGTTTCCGTCGGTGCTCGTTCCAAGAGCAGGTCAAACTCGAACGCGATCGCCGCCCGTAGTATTTCATCAGTTGGCAACTCCGGTGATCCCAGAATTACATCGAACTCAGATGGTGTTCTGTTTGCTTTTCTTTGCTTCGCCTCATGATCACGAAAAGTCACACCAGTGGTTTGATACTCGGCCAGTGTTCGGCAATTCATCATGAGCAGTTGTAGCGTGGCCTCACCGGCAACCTGCTGATTCGAAAAATCAGCGATCTCACCCCTCGATGCATCGAGTGGGAACGGTTGGTGAATCGCAGTGACTTCGCGCAAATGTCGCCCAAAACCATTCACAAATTCGTCGTAGACGTATGGACTCAAACGCCAAAGTCGGGGTGGTGAAGAACCTACACCATCCTGCGTTCCATCAAACAGCCTTTCGTGACTCACATAGTTGCCGAACTGGGGCGAATTTAGTTTGTGCCAAACTGATGGTGTCTGTCCAACAGTTCGCAATTGGCTGGTAATCCAATCTGTTACCTGTTCTGCTACACCCGCAGGCAACTGAGTTGAATCCACAGGTGGCATTACACCGAGCGTGATTTGTTCATGCACTTTTTGCCAGACGTCAACCAAGACATCGTCAATGCCGGTTGGGTCTGCAAAATCTGCCGACAAGTTGTCCAACCGCAGTCCCGCCTCGGGCTTCGTCTTCCCATGACAATCTGCGCAGTAGACGTTTAGAAACGTCGAAACCGTTTCGCCGTCACCAGCGGTAGCGGCGACCGCCGACAACCATCCCAACAGGGACACAACGAGCGCTTGTACCATCAGAAACTTGATTTTTTTCAACGCGTTGCTCGGCTTGGGCAGGGTCAGTGAGGCTTCCATGAAAGCTCGCATAAGAAATCACGCTGCAGCCAATCGATGAATGCATTACGTTTACCTTAACTGCCGATCCCCTCACTCTCAACAGCAGCCCGATCAACGCCCCATTACCTCAGCAAATGCAACCGAAACCCGGTCAGAACCCCCATGGATATGCAGCACTATTCACCTGGTTGCTAGGCATGGGCAAAGACGCTGTCTGGCGTTTGTATCTGGCCCTGCGCGTGACAGATTACCAATCATTAGCGGACTTTTCTCGCAATTTCGGCGTCTGCATGAAAACCGTCGCTGATGTAGAAAACGCGTTGAAGCTATGTGTCCGTCCCATGCGAAAGACACTCATTGGCCAGCGTTGGTCATCGGCGGTGGATACGATTCGGCAAGGTGGCACACTGGCTGAGGCTCTCAAACCTGCATCTGAGTTCTTGCCCGATTTCTATCTACCACTTGTAACAGCGGGTGAACAATCAGGACGACTGGCGGAAGTCTTTCACTTCCTGCACGAACACTGCAAAGCACTCAGCGGCCCTTTGGCCAGTTTAAGACACACATGGCTTTTTCCGCTCACGATTTTTGTTGCTGGATCGCTACTTCGTATTTTGTTGTGCCTGTTTGGTGGAAATTTGTTGCTGGCGATTCAGATAGCGTTTCGTGAAGTGATTGATTTATCATTTCTCGCCATTGTGCTGGGATTAGTCCTACTAACCCCGGCGCGTTCCTTGGTCGATCAAATGAGGCTATCACTACCATTGATCGGTGACCTTGAAAGAGAAATCGCGATGTACCGATTCTTTCGCGTCATGTCCATGCTTTACGCAGTGGGTGAACATCGGGTCGAATCGATGATACAACTGGCTGCCAACACGGTCAGCAATCGTGCCGCGCAGCTTGATCTCAGAAAGGCGGCACTTGCGATCGAAGGTCAGTCAACAATCACAGAGGCTTTTCGAAAGGTCGGATTCCTAACCTCGCAGACTCAGGCCACAATTGCATCGGCAGAGATTTCCGGCACACTGGAAAATGGTTTTCGCCAAATCTCGGATGATGCCGGGGCGGCCATGATCGCAAAGCTGATATTCATCCAACCCATTCTGATCAGGATTGTGATGGCACTGGTGATCATTTCGACATTGGCAACTCTGCTCGAAATCATTTTGTGATTTGGCTAAGACTCGCTCGAAACCGTTTCCGTGAAAGAACCACCGTTCGCTCGACCATCTGGCCAGCGACAGCGATCTCAACGATTCGAAACACAAGAGTCACCGCCGCCTAGTCCCAAAACGAATAAACCCGCACAGCGAATGAGCCGAGGCGGGTCTGATTGCAGCATCTTTTCGACTCTGCATCGTCTAGAAATTTGCTTCCAGACCGGCGGTCAGCCCACTGAATGTGATGGTTTCATCAACATCCACGTAGTTACTTTCACGCACTGCATCAATGTACTCTCGCGCGGAAACAGCGTTATGCCATGCTGTTGTGATGTAACCGATCGACGCTCGACATCGACCGCATGGACTCCGCCACCCGATTCCTAACTCGAGTTCCAGCAGAGGAGTGACTCGATAATCCTCGTAATCATTGGCAACAACTCCCAACCCAATCTGCTCATTCTGACGATAACGCCCTTTCCAATCACCGGCCAGGAAACTGCTAAGTGCCTTCGCTGTCTCTTATACACATCTCCGAGCCCACGAGACCGAGGCTGATCTCGTA
>CAJXTM010000639.1 GCA_913061385.1 uncultured Rhodopirellula sp.
ATCAGCCTCGGTCTCGTGGGCTCGGAGATGTGTATAAGAGACAGGTCCACGACCAACATGGTGGTCACGAAAGTAATCGCCCCACGAGTCATCTTTTAACAGTTCGAACCGGCCATCCTGAACTCTTCGAAAGAGTTGGATTGGTTGTTCATAAGGAAGGCTTTCAGGATCCGAGAAGTCGCCAATGTGACCATTGGTGACCACAATTTCATCAATACCGTCATTGTCCAAGTCGATTGCCTCAGTACCGAATCCCACAACGCTGAGTGTTGGTTGAGCCAAATCCAGTTTGTTTGTTTCGTCTCGCCAGATGCCGGGGGCAACTTGCTCGTAATAAATGTTGTATTCCCTGCCGAATCCAGTCACATATAAATCCAGGTCACCATCTAGGTCAAAGTCGCTACTCGCGATCCCCATGGATGCCTGAGCTTGGGTGCGACCGTCAACAGCAACGCCACGGACCGAAGCATTTTCCTCGAGCTGGATGCTGCTCTCGTTCTTTGCTGGTGTGTAAAAAGCGTTTCGGGACATGTCATTTGCTACAAAAACCCCAAGCTGGGAACCATCCAAGTTTCCAGTAAGAATTCCCAAGCCCCGCCCTGTTGATGGGTTGGGAACCCATTGCGAAGTTGTGTTGCGGAAACTGCCATTCCCAATGCCCTCATAAAAACGATCGGCGTCCGCTGGGAATGTAAGTGGATGGCATGGGCCGATCACGCCCTCTTCATTTGGGCAGCCCATATCCAAACCTGACACAGTCTGGCAATAGTTGGTGACGACCAAGTCAGTGATTCCGTTTTGATTCAAGTCGACAAAGACCGCGCTGGTGGACCACGACTTTGAATCATTCTCCATCAGCAATTCAGTACAATCTGTAAAACTGCCGTCGCCATTGTTTCGCAAAAGTCGGTTTTGCCCTAGATTTGCAAAAAATAGATCAGGGAAACCATCTTCATTAAAATCACCAATAGCGAGGCCTTGTCCAAAACCGGGGTCAGCAACCCCTGCCATTGTGCTGATTTCTTTAAAAGAATTTCCCAAATTGCGGAGCAGTTGATTCGCTTGTGAATCTCTCTGTTGCATTGTTCCGCCAGCGCCCATCACCATGATGTCTGGCAAGCCATCCAGATCGTAATCGATGGAGCCCCCGCCGACCCCAGTGGACCGAATGATGGCAGCAAGTTTTGCATTCGTCGGATTATTGTTCGAAGCGACATCAGCCAAACCCCACGCGACGCTCTGCTCTTCGAGGCGAAGAT
This sequence comes from uncultured Rhodopirellula sp., assembly GCA_913061385.1. Taxonomy (GTDB): domain Bacteria; phylum Planctomycetota; class Planctomycetia; order Pirellulales; family Pirellulaceae; genus Rubripirellula. The sequence goes on from CAJXTM010000639.1 coordinate 1,260, forward strand.
GATTCGTTCCCGCAATTTTTGGGACAACAGCAGTTCCAGCTGACGAAGTCAATGAAGCGTTTGATGCCTTGGGCATGGGCAGGTTTGATAAGTCAATCGAATAGGCTGGAGCATCTTCAGCAAGCCAAGATTGATCCATGCTGAGTTTTGCAAGGATGCGCTTTCTGGCTGCTTCTAGATCGGGAGAAGTCTCCTTAGGCAAAATGGTTGCAGCTGCGGACCAAGCCTCCGCCTCCCAAACTCGCCCCAACTTAAGAAGCGCCAAGGCAACGTCGAGGGCTTTTGACTGGTTATCTTGGCCGTCGGCTGCGAAGTGGTTGAAGCTCTCGCGTAAATCCAACATTTCAACAGATCGTGCCAGTACAGCATCAACTTGCAGAGAAGAAAGTGGTGAATCGGAGGTAGCTTGTAGACGGAGCATTGATTGCGAGAGTCGATCCCAAGCAGTGTTGCTACTTGGGTCGCGGCGGGTTGCTTCCCAGTACCCGCGTACCGCTTCTTTCGGCTTTGCTTTTCGTGTTGCAAGATCTCCCAATGTCAGCCAGTAGTCAGCATGTTGAGCACTCTCTGAAGTCGCCGTTTCCAACCAACTGGGGATGTCGTCAAGCCGATTCTCAGCGATCAGTGCTTGGCCATACATAGCATGGGCTGGAGCAAATTTCGGATGATGTTTTAGGATGTCCTCCAAAATAAGAGCAGCAGCTTGTGCGTCATGACGGTACATCATCACAAAGGCTTCAGCCAAGCGAACACGATGGTCATCAGGATTTCGCTCCATCAGTCGCTGTGATGTCTTTGGTGACAGGCGACGAGATGATGTTTCGGTAACAGCGAGTAAAAGTCGCACATCGAACTGTCTGGCTTGGTAGAGTTTTTGAAGGTGCTCAGGCAGAAGCTCCATTCGCTGGGCCTCGCACAGAAAGCCAACAAGAGAGCGACGCTGTTGGTGTGCTTCTGGATTGCTTCGGAGCGAAGCCCTCAGTAGTTCGATGGCTGTGTACAAGTCGCCCACATCAATCAAAGCTTGTACGGCAAAGTTGACGCGTGCTGCTGGTTGATAATCAGCGTGTGTTGCTGCATCGACCAATAATTGGGCAGCTTCCGTCTTGCGATCGCAGTAAGCTGCCGTTTTGGCTGCATAGGTCAGCAAGTCAGGATCTTCAGGCGAGACAATCAGTGCTTCTTGTGCATAACGATTTGCCAATTTCCAGTCTTCGTTTCGCATGGCCACAAGTAATCGCTCAACTGGCGTCGCTGGGCTCGTTAACTCAGTATCAGAAGGTTCAGATTCTGAACGACAACCCGTGGTTGCAAGCAAAATGCAGACCCATAACAACCAGCCTTGTCCTCGATAGCGGCCATTGCCAGTCCACTCCAAGCTAGGCCATGCAACTTTAGACCCTCGAATTGAACATTCGTTCGGAAAATCGTTCGTTCTGATGCGGACTTCCACACAAGTCTTTACGTTTAAGGGTTTGGGCCGCGGAGAAGTCTTACCGGACATTTTTGAACTTTCTTGGATTTCATTTCGGGCCGCGGTATTAATCCCCTTTCTGGGGACCGTACTCTTCGTTCGGTCGGGTCTTCGGCCTGCTCCAGTATCGCATGTTGCCAACGACTAGGACCGCGGGACGCTAGCAAAATTAGTGCACCGGTTGCAGCTTGAGCCGACTTCTTTACGTGCTAAGCAGAGTCTGGCCGTGGCTGAAATTTAATGAACACTTGGGAAACAGGACGCAGTTGGGGTTCTTGTTTGCCGCGACTGCAACGCATTTCCAACTCCGCTGGGTTACTGGAGTCTTTTCGGTATGTTCCTTGGCTCAGGTACTTGAGTCACGGGCGTTACGCCGATGCTGCGGTCAGCTACGGAAAGAAAAAAGGTGACTGTTGCTAGAGCTGAAATTTTTTTGGCAACTCGAGGCGATCTTCACCAATAGCAAGAACAATTGTCATGTTTTGTTGGCTTTTTTGTCCCAGAGCAAACTATTTGTGACAGCAATACGGTGTTCAGGCAATTTGTTCCTTTCAAAAATATCGACTGACCGTGAAAGAAAGTACGCGAACTAGAAACGGCTTTTGCCGTACGAAGATATATGGCTCCTTTGGGGGGTGTGGTGAGCAGGTTTTTTCTGGAAAATACCAACAAACAGATACGGATTTGGAGATAAAAGAGTTCTGTGATCCGATAATGGACGCTAATATAAAGAAGTCCCCCATTGTTAACTCGGGGACGATAATTTTAGTACTTTTCCGGAGACAGGATATGACGCGACGTTACTCGTCATCACGGGGTTTCACTTTGGTGGAACTGCTGGTGGTTATCGCCATCATTGGCGTACTTGTTGGGTTGCTGCTGCCGGCGGTGCAGGCCGCTCGTGAAGCTGCACGCCGTATGAGTTGCAGCAACAACTTTAAGCAGATTGGCCTTGCGATTCACAATTACCATTCGGCTTACAAACAAATTCCGACACAGCATGGTGGTACTGGCCCTGTCTCCTATACACATCTCCGAGCCCACGAGACCGAGGCTGATCTC
>CAJXTM010000640.1 GCA_913061385.1 uncultured Rhodopirellula sp.
AAGTACCGGTGATAAAAAGAAGCTCGAGGAAACTCTCGATATGCTGCGGCGTCAGGATCCTACCTTCCGTGCAGTTGAGAACGAGGAGACCGGCCAGACGTTGATCAGTGGAATGGGCGAGCTGCATCTTGAGGTGATCCAGCATCGCCTCACCAGAGACTTTGGGCTGAACGTCAAGTTTTACAAGCCTCGTGTGAACTATCGGGAAACCGTTGCCGCTAAGGCGGATGTGGTGGGGCAATGCAATCGACAGATTGGATCCACGCAAATGTTTGCGAGACTCAACGTCAGTGTGTCGCCACTAGAAGATGTGTCGGCACCTGTGTTGGTGTTCGACCGTCTACCACCCGAGGTGGGGCTGCCGAACGCGATCAGGCAGGCCGCAATGGACGAAATCCGTGAACGAGCTGCTGGCGGTGGATTGCTGGCAGGCTTCCCATTGTCGGGCGTGCGTATCGATGTGGTCGATGCCGAGATGCAGGAAGAGGGCAGTGATGAAGTCGCGTTTCGGATTGCGGCCGGAGACGCCTTCGATCGTGGGATGGAAAAAGCCGGGCTTGTCTTGCTGGAGCCTGTGATGAAGGTCGAAGTCACAACACCGGGTGATTATATGGGAGAGCTTGTGGGCGACCTGCAGCAGCGTCGTGCGATTATCTCTGCTACGGAAACGCGTGGAACCATGACAGTGATCATCGCTCATGCTCCCCTGAAGGAATTGTTTGGGTACTCAGGAGCTGTCCGTAGTTTGAGCCAGGGGCGAGCCGCGGGCAGTATGGAACCGCTGAGTTATCAGCCTGCCCCCAAGGAAGATGCCGAGAGTTTCATGTTCTAGTCGCGACAAGTGGCGACTTTTCTTCTCAGAGCCGAATGTTCGAGCATTTGTTGGGGGCAGCTGACCTTTCTGGCGGGACTCAAAATCACTCGCAAAATGCTCCGTTCGGGTAATTCATTTAAAATCGCGAAAATGCACCTGCGTTTTTGCTGCAGAGCACCCCCTGTAAGCCTTTCAAGCACCTCCTGCACGCCTTTCGGGCACCCCTTGTGCAACAGCAACGCGGTTTCAAACCAAGGCGTTTCGATTGGTTCTTTTTGGTGAACTGCGGGGTCTTCCGCCCTTTGACGCGATATTTTGTGTCCACCACTTGTCGGTCCGTCGGCTTGGTAGACTGTTGTGAAAACGCCGTTGCCCCATTTTTGCCGCTCTTCTACTATCCCACACAGGTGAAGGAGTAGGTGAGGGTGTATGGCTCTCCCCGTTTTCGCCCATTATTCAAGCTTCATCGAATCAAACCTACTGGGATTTCATCATGGTCAGGCGTTCGCATCAGTTTTTAGAATCCAGAGATACCGCGGATCGACCCTTGATTCGCGGCAAACGCCGGTACCTGGTTGCCTTCAGTGGCGCTTTGCTTGGCTGTATCGCGGCAGTGATAGTCATTGCAAGTCCCGCACCTGCGACGGCACAAGTTGCTGAGCAGGCGCCGGTGCAACTGGTCAAGCCAGCCGGGAACGATCGAATCGTGGCCCGTTTGATTGCTCAGTTGATGCCCAAAAATCACATCTCCGCGAAAGGGTTGGATGACACGATCAGTAAGCGCGCCCTCGCACTGTTCACCAAGTCACTTGACCCGCTGAAGTTGTACTTCTATCAGAGTGACATCGCTGATTTTGATCAGAACGCCAGTCAGATTGATGACATGGTTCAGAAAGGTGACCTGTCACTCGCCTACAAAATATTCGGTCGCTTTGTTCAGCGTGTTGATGAACGAGTGGCGGTTGCCCAGGAACTGCTCAATAGCGATTTTGATTTTTCAAAAGATGAGACAATGGTTGTCGATCCGGATGCTGCACAGTATGCGAAAACTCCCGCTGATGCTAAGGATCGCTGGCGTCGTCAAATCAAGTACGCATTGCTTGATCTGAAAGATGAAGGCAAAGTTGGCGAGGAAGCTGTTGATCAACTTCGGCGACGATATGGGCGTTACGCAAGACGCTGGAAGAAAACTGACAGTGACGATCTGCTGGAAATGTTTTTGACTTCGGTCACCAACGGATACGATCCGCACTCGACTTACATGTCTCCATCGACGCTCGATGATTTTCAGATTCAGATGAGCCTGAATCTTGACGGAATTGGAGCTCAACTTCGCGAAAAAGATGGCAACACTGTTGTGTCGCGAATCATCCCGGGCGGTGCAGCCGCCAAGCACGGGAAGCTTAAGTCTGATGACGTCATCGTGACCGTCGGTCAGGGCAAGTCAGGTGGTTCGGTTGATGTTGTTGAAATGCCTCTGTCCGATGTTGTGGAGTTGATTCGCGGCAAAGCAGGGAGCACTGTCCGTCTGGGAGTGAAGCCCGGTGGCGTTGGAAATGTGGAAGAGTATCAAATCATTCGTGCAACCATCGCACTCGAGGAGTCGGCTGCACGCGGTGAAATCATTGCTCACAAGAATCCCGACGGTGGGAAAGACCTCAAGATTGGTTACATCAATCTGCCCAGTTTCTATCTGGACATGGATGCAGCACGTCGGAATGAGGAAAATTTCCGCAGCAGCACTCGGGACGTGCGACGCATCATTGAGGAATTTAAGACCAAAGACGTGGACGGGATCGTGCTTGATCTCAGCAAAAATGGTGGTGGAAGTCTGACGGAAGCCATTAATTTAACTGGGTTGTTCATTGACACTGGTCCAGTCGTTCAGGTGAAAAATTCAGATGGCTCTGTTCAGACTTATGCTGATGAGGACAGTGGGACCGCATGGAGTGGACCACTGGCTGTTCTGACCAGTAAGTTCAGTGCGAGTGCCAGTGAGATTTTCGCCGGTGCGATTCAGGACTACAAACGGGGACTCGTGATTGGCGATCCAGCGACTCACGGCAAAGGAACGGTTCAGACTTTGATGAATCTTGGGCAACGTTTGTTCGGGAACAATCGACAGAACTACGGTGCACTCAAAGTCACTCTGCAACAGTTCTACCTTCCTGATGGACAAAGCACTCAGCTCAAAGGTGTTTTGTCAGATGTCATTCTGCCAAGCCTGACAGCCAAAATGGATGTCGGCGAAGGTGACTTGCAGTACGCTCTTGAGCACGACACCGTTCCTGTTGCCCGGCACAATCTGTACAGTATGGTGCCAACGGAACTTGTCAATCAGTTGCGTAAAAAGTCAGCTAAACGCGTTGCGAACGATGAAGACTTTGCCGATCTATTGAGGCGAGTTGAACTCTACGTGGATCAAAAAGATCAGGAAACCGTTTCGTTGGAAGAGGAAACTTTCCTTGCCCGTCGTAAGGAACTCGACTCCCGAAAAGAGGAAGAAGAAGAACTTGAGCAGCAGATCGAAGATGCTGTGATCTTCAGGGAGAACTACTACAACACTGAAGTCATGAATGTTGTGGCCGACTACATCGAAGGTCTCCGAAAGCAAAATCTGGCAAAAGCAAACTGACCTTTGCTGCTGTCAAACCAAAGTTTAAATGCCCTGGCAATCGCTGATCATGCGGTTGCTGGGGCTTTTTTGTGGAGTCATGGCAATCATGTCTGGTTGCGATGTTTTCCCGCGTTGATGCTGTTGTTGAGCTATTCCAGCAGGGTGCAAGCTGCCGGTGTTTCCTCTGCAGGCATTATGGCCGGTATTGGTTAGCTGTCGGTCGCGTCTTGCGTGACCAGCCAGCGATTTGCGTTGATCAACTGGGAGGGATACAGCTGGGGATCGGCTGGTCCAGAGAGCTGTCTCTTATACACATCTCCGAGCCCACGAGACCGAGGCTGATCTCG
>CAJXTM010000641.1 GCA_913061385.1 uncultured Rhodopirellula sp.
GAGATCAGCCTCGGTCTCGTGGGCTCGGAGATGTGTATAAGAGACAGGATGACCACCAAGCAACCTATGATGCCTAATGGCAGCACCAAGTCTCGATAGCGCATCAATAGTTGCATTTGCAATTCCTCGCCCTTGTCTTGCGCATAACCTCTTCATGCGTAGAGGTAGGACAGTACTTGAATTTGCCTGCATGGGTCCAGAGAGGAAGCAGAGCCTAATGTCGCGGTTTCACAGGAAGTTTCATTCCACATTGCAGCGGTAAACCCCGCAAATTTTTCGCTGCTTGGCCTGACGTGGATTGTGAGCGGAGAAAAAAAGCAACTTCTCTCCCTTGTTATGAGCCCATTTGGAGATCCATCCACGCACCAAGCACAAGAATCTGGTGCAGAGCTCTCAATGATTGAGTCTTGCAACTCTGCGAGCGTCTGTTCATATCGCCATCAATCACGCAAAAAACGCATCACCGATCTATATTTTCTGGAAGAAGACACTTTTTCAGCGACGCAGCTATCGCCGGATGCCGGAGGTAAGCATCGCGCCGTTGGTTTCCATATTGTTGCAGAGCTTTGGCCAACCGGCGGGTAGCTTCGCCACTGCCTGGTCGCCGATAAAAGTTCAACAGCTCGTCAGGATCCTGCTCAGCATCAAAAAGCCATGGTCGATCATTCACGGACAAAACCAGCTTGAAGCGTTCGTCAACGGCGCACACCCATAGTGGATTTGTGCCTGAGTTGCGAAGAAAAGTGACTTGCCCCCCCTGCCCTGCCCCTCTCTGAAGCAATTGCTCAGCTAAGTCGCGTCCTTCGAATTCATCATCCGTTTTTACCCGAGTCAACCCAAGCAGTGTTGGCGTCACATCCACGGTCCCAATGGGTTGTGTGTAGATCTTCCCGGCTGCAATACGCCCAGGGAAACGAATCAGCATCGGCACACGTGCAGATCCCTCATACGGATTGCCTTTGTTCAAACGATCATGCTCATAGCAAAGATCTCCGTGGTCAGATGTCATCATGATGATAGTTGAATCGAGCTGCCCGCTTTTTTCGAGTGCAGTAAAAATCCGCCCAAGATTATCATCGATACACTTGACCATCCCAAAGTACTGACTCATCAATGCGCCTCGAAAAACTGCATGTTTCTTTTCGTTGCCCAACCACTTTGGTGATGTAACATCATCCAGTCCATAGGTCCGTGGTGGCAGAAATCGCAGGTGCCCGTACATGCGATCATAAGGAGCCCGCACGGTATTTGGACCATGAGGATCGGGATAACTCACAACCGTGAGAAAGGGTTGATCTCCTGCTTGAGCCATCGCCTCAATCGCACGATCCGTGAGAAAGTCGGTTGCAAACGACTTTTCATCAGCGTTTGCTACGTCATAACTCGGCGATCCTGCTTTATTACTAGCGGCGACTTTTGCACCCGTGTTGGTTTGGGCAAACTTCTTCCAATGCCCACGATTGAACATGAATGTTTTATTTTCAAATCCACCATCGATCGTGGGTGCCCACTCTGGCTTTCCATCACCCCCCAAATGCCACTTCCCGACGAAACTGGTTTGATATCCATTCTTTGCCATTATTTTGGCGAGGGTTGGAACATCACCCCGAAGCTTGGCGTTGTTGGTCGGCACTCCTGTGTTTTGGGGATACATCCCTGTGATCATTGCCGCGCGACAGGGAGAACACACTGGAGCAGTCGCGTAGGCCCGCGTACACAACACTCCCTCTTTCGCAAGACGATCAAAATTCGGTGTTTCGACAACTGAGCCAGGTCCCCACATTTCTGCTTGCTCCGTGGACAGTGTGTCACGGTAACAGCCAAGTGTCCGGAAATTATGCTCATCTGTAATGATCACCAGCACATTTGGATGGCCATCGGCTGCACGAGCAGAAAATTGGTCAGTGCAAAGGAAACATCCCACAACACAAAAAATCAAAGCAAACATTTTCATTTGGTTTCTCGACTCATTTCGCAATTCGAACAACGCAATCAAAAATTGACACGAAACCCCGACTCACATTTCAACCATTCGTTCTCTGCACTTACTTGGACAAACCCCAAGCAATGGCGTTTGCCAACAATTCAGGTAAGACCTGTCCTCGAAAATCGTCTGCATTGCCCAGCGACGTATAAAAGGACTTGCCCCCATCAGCACGTTTGAACGTCCATGCAATCGGCTCGGATGGGTGGCCTTTGACCTGTCCCCGCATCAACACTTTCGCGTCTGGCATCAGTGGTGAAACACGGTACAGGGAACTTGATGATGAATAACTGCCTTTAACATTCATATCTTTTATAATTGAATGATCCGATCCTTCATCTGCAAAAGTCAGCTCGACCTGCAATTCATTCCCGTGGTGGTTAGTGTAGTTCCCACCCAAGACTGTCTGATCAAAGTCCTGCCAGTCAGCCCTACCCTCAGGTGGTTGTTTGTTACGCAACGAAAACGCATGACTCGCCGTGCGAATTCCAATGACTGGCTTGCCTTGAGAGACGAACTTACGAATCAGTCCTAATTGCTCCTGCGGCAAGGTTCGCCGACGTACGCTCACTAACAACAGATCAGCGGTTTGCAAACTCTCGATCCCAATCAAACGATTGCGATCATTCGGATCCTCTGCCACGATCGTGATGCGATAAGATTTTTTTTGATCTTCGGAAAATCTCCTCAAAGACCGCATTGTCTCGTACTCACGTTCAGCCACAAGCATCACCACATGCGGCCTGCCGGAAGTTTCAGCCTTGGGAACATCTTCAGCATGTCCGTGATTTCCCACCTGACACAGGCACAAACCAAAGACCAGTAGAAGCAATCGAATACGCTGCATTTGAATCGCACCAACCGGAGAGAATTTCTAGAGAGAATTCCCCATGATAACCTGAATGCAAGCGTTAGCGTGACGAGCACCACTCAACACCATTGATGTTTTGAAAACACCATCAATCATGATTTTTGGTGGTTGTATGCCGCTGCTCAGTATGCCGCTGCTCGGTATGCCGCTGGCAAATGAACAGCGGAGAAACGATCCACTAGCTCTTACGAGGTAGATACCGCAGGGTGAGAACACCTTCAATCGCCCGAATTGAGTCGAGCGTCGCTTCGCTGATATCATCATCAAGATCAATGATGGTGTAGGCGATATCGCCGCGTGACTTATTCAGCAGGTCAGCGATATTCAGTTGAGATTCGGCAAGGATGGTAGAAATCTGGCCAACCATATTTGGCACATTGGCGTTGGCAATTGTGATTCGGCTGCCCCCATTTCGTGGCATGAATGCTTCGGGAAAGTTGACCGAATTCCGCACGGTCCCATCTTCCAAGAACTCACGCACACTATCTGCCACCATCACGGCACAATTCTCTTCTGCCTCAGCGGTCGAAGCGCCCAGATGCGGAAAGGAAATTACTTTCGGGTGTTTCAACAGTGGTCCGGTTGGGAAATCAATGACGTACGAGTGAAGGTGCCCACTATCGAGTGCTGCGAGGACGGCTTCATCATCGCAAATTCCTCCACGGGCAAGATTCACCAAGACGCCGCCTTTGGGCATCATCGCAATCCGCTCCGCACTTGCCAAACCTCGCGTTGCGTCCAACAAAGGAACATGCACAGAAATTGCATCGCATTGACTGAACAGATGGTCCACACTCACCGCCTCCTCAACTCCACTGGACAGTTGCCAGGCACTTTGAACAGAGATCAGTGGATCGTACCCAACGACTTTCATACCTGTCTCTTATACACATCTCCGAGCCCACGAGACCGAGGCTGATC
>CAJXTM010000642.1 GCA_913061385.1 uncultured Rhodopirellula sp.
GAGATCAGCCTCGGTCTCGTGGGCTCGGAGATGTGTATAAGAGACAGGGCGAAGACACGTGGACAACAACTTGCGGGGTCAACATGGGTTGCGTGCCACTTCTCATGTCCCGCACGGATGGCCGTGAGGTGATGGTCGTTGGGCGTGGAGGAGGTCATTCGCCACCAGAAAAACCCACAGGCATCTCAATGGTTGATGCTGCTGATGGAAAGACTCTCTGGACACTGCCTTTGCCGAAATTCATGAGCACCATGTCATATAATCTCGCAGGTGATGATGTTCTGGTTTTTGATGCCGGGAATCATCTGTGGGTCGATGCTTACAGCGGTAAAGTCAAACGTCAGGTATCAATCGTCGAAAACGTTTCGGTTCGAGTCCACAGTGATGAGGGTTGGAGAACAGAAAAAACAGCTATTGCGAATGTGAAAAAACCCCGGGCCATCATCCAACAATCAAATGTGCTCGCTGGATCTTATCACTACTTTCGAAGCTACACAGAACCTTGGCTGGGAAGGGTTGACACACGGAGCGGTCGCGTTGAGTACTTGCAATTACCTGTGCAGATGCGTGCTGGTTCCGAGCGACAGAAAGATGACTTGCTCTGGGGCCCCGAGGACATGGATGCGGCCGTGGTAAAAGCATTGAGGGGCACGAAGAAAAAGCAATCAACACTGCCAATCACAAAGTGGGCGTTCAGTGAGAACGATATGAAGGACGCAGGAGGCCATGTTGTCATGGGTGATCAACGGTCCAAAGGCAATGGCTGGGGACACCATGCATCGCAGTTACCGACAGTAATCGGTGACTTTCTTTACGTGCCGACCATGGCGGGCACGGTGTATGTGGTTCGCTGGAACAATGAGGTGCTTGATGAAAATGCAATTGTCGCAATCAATGATCTCGGGCCTGTTGGCGAATCGTGGAATCGAGCCAGTTTGAGTTTCGCAAACGATTCATTGTTTGCACACACGATTGATGGCCTGATTTGCATTGGCGAGTGATCGCACCCTGAGCGGGCCGACTTGCTGTGCCGTGATTTCCAGTTGCTTGAAGACACGCTGCGTCACAGCAGGCCAAGCTAGAACCGAGTTTGGTATTGCAGGTACAGGAATTGGCCATCGGCATCAGTGGGTGCCCCAGGGGTCAATTGATAGTACTTTCCGGCTTGAAAGAAAGAATAGCCCAGCAGGAAATCGTTGCGTGGATTCAACGAGAAGTTGAGCAGGATATCCAGTTCCTGCCCCAATTCACGATCTGCCGCTGCGTTGTTTGGATTGAATGCCGTCATGTCCGCACTATACGGAGTGGTTTTCTGATCCAGGAAAAAGTAGTGGTACCAAAGTATCAGTTCAACCTTGGGGCTGAGCACCGGAGTTGTGAACTGAAGACTGACGTCGTTAATGTTTCGGCGTCCAAATAGATCCATGAATCCGAGGTACCAATGTGACTGAGGGAATAACGCATCAAATCCATTATCGCCTCTTGCTGCTGGGATCTCGTTGTCGCCGGATGCCCAGTCGTACCACAGCCACACCCGTGACTTTCCGTTTTTGTGGGGGTGCAGATGACGTAGACGGTGTCCCGTGCCAGCGGTGATGAAGCCAGCATTGTGAGTTCCATAGCCCGGCGTGTTGTTGCCAAATTGGTAAGCACCTTCGAACGCAAATAGCTGCCCCGCGTCGGTCTGTCCGCGGAGACGGGTTCCGATGGTTTGATACTCATATTGTTCACGTCTGTTATTGAGGCCCAAGTAGTAGGCATCAATGTTCAAACTGTTGGTCGGACGTCGCGTTGCGTAGAGTCCATAGAAGTCGATTGCCTGATCAGCCTCATTGTTGTTTTGTTCAGCATACAGATCACCAACTGGATGTAGAAAGAATGCATCAGCTTTCCATCGGTGTCCTTTGTGGATCGCTTTCACTCCATCAAATGTTCGTCGATCGTTTACCCAGTCCAGCGGTGATACCAATCTTTGGGATCCATAGGACTGTTCTTGGCGACCCACACGCAGGCTCAGTGTTTCTGTGAGTTGTGTATCTAGAAAACCATTCTGTATGCGATCGAGTGAAGGTTTGTCGTAGGGTGTTGGCAGGATTTCTGAACCAGAGCTACCGTGCAGATATTCACCGTAAAGACGGAAACAATCGTTGACACGGTAGTTTGCAAAAAGTCGAACTCTGGCCATCCCGTAGTCATCGCTGGCACCACTCAAGCCGCTTCCTGCGATATTTCTCTCGTTTTGATAACGGATTCGAGCTTCGCCTCCGAGATCGAGCCGTTGTTGCGAGAGGCCTTTCAAACGGTCACCTGGATAAAGTGAACCGCGGTAGCAGGGGTTATTTAAATAATCAAAATCGTTGTCAAAAAACAGGCAACGGTATGCATCACGCATTGCGGATTCTTCGCGGCGTACCTGCCCACAGGTGCATCTGTTTCTACAGTTACAGGCAGGTGCCAGGCTGGGTGGGACATCGACCACTGATGTTGCTTCCGAAGTCATCGATTGTGTCTCGGGTAGCTTTTCTGAGATCCGCTCGATCGGCACGAAGTAGGGCAGGACGAGGTCGGATGGTGATAATTCAGCATCGCTTTCGGTATCGAATGTAATGCTCTCCAGCACCACCGGTTCGATCGAATAAGCGTTGTTGGAGTCCAAACGATCCAGAGTCACGAGGATAGTGATCCCTGCGGTGATGCTCAGAACGCAAGACCAACGCTGACTTCGCATGGCACTGGATTCCTTTCAGCCCTCACGAGGCTGCCAACTAAGATGGCAGCAGTACGAATTAGAAATGAGCCTGGGTTCGTGTTACGAAACTACTGTTTGCGGAACGAACATCATCTTCTTAGAGGACCACCTTTCGTCGGCACTCCCGCTCATTTCTTAATGGTACGCGGCATCCAAGCCATCGTGCCACTATTGGGGATCGGGTGATGTTCGGAGACAACTTCACGTCAAGTGAGGGTTTTGAGTTGCGGCTTGAGGCAGTTCCGTGAGAAAAGGACTCAACGTCCGAACCGTCATGATGCGACTGATCGGAATCGGTATGCCGGAAGTGCCGTTTGGGATGGATTTTACGCGATCGAAATGGTTCAGCTATTGAACGTGGGGTGGTGTAGACAATAGTCGCTGTCAATTCTGCACTGGGAATCACGCTGTTTTTTGTTGGGAAACACGATTTCCTGCTGGGGGCGCGGGCTGGGTTCGGTGGTCCCGTCTGCGACCGCTCACAAACCAATTGCCATCGATAAAAAACCGCAATTTTCGCTTCTGTGCCTTGGTCACGCCGATCCGTGGGGTCTGGCATATTCCGCCAATCGTTTGCCCGCTTTGGAAAATACCTACACTGGTCGAGTGGAGAAGATCTGAATCGTCCAATGAGCGATCAACGTTGAGTGCCTGGCACAGCATTGCCGGTCCGCGGGTCAAGCGGCTTAAATCCTTGGTCCCTCGCCGCTGTTGCATCGTGATGAGTCCCCACACCGGTTCAATGGCTCGGATCAATACTGCGCTGCCAATTCCGGGTGACTGTGTCACGGCATTCAGGCAATACTTGGCGTGGATCGGATAGACGTACAATGTACCTAGTGGGCCGAACATCGAAGCATTGCCAGCGGTTTTTCCTCGGGCACTGTGACTGGCCGGATCGCCCGTCGACAAATAGGCTTCTGTTTCAACAATTTGACCACCAATCCATTTGCCCCGGTTTTTTCTTAGCAGTGACACTGTCTCTTATACACATCTGACGCTGCCGACGACTCCTTACGTGTAGAT
>CAJXTM010000643.1 GCA_913061385.1 uncultured Rhodopirellula sp.
CTACACGTAAGGAGTCGTCGGCAGCGTCAGATGTGTATAAGAGACAGCATATGAATATCGAAGAAGCTGATATTGCTCAAGCGTTGTTGCAGGGTGGGAAATGGGTCGGACATATCCACTTTGTCGACAGTAATCGTCGGCCTGTGGGGCTCGGGCACATGCAATATGGACCGATTGTCGATGCTTTGAAGCAAATCAATTACGAAGGGTATCTGTGTGCCGAAGCGTTTCCGTATCCCGATCAGTATGAGGCGGCGCGCCAAACCATGCGAGCTTATCGCTACTGGACCAGTAAGTGATGCTAGCGTGAAATGAATGCTGGGGAAAGCAGAGGTTTCATGTTGGGCGAGAATCCGTTAGCCCGAATGATCGCTCTCGTCAGTCAGTTTGATCGTCAGTAGTTTGATCGTCAGATTCATCTGTGGCGAGCTCTCGAATTTCTGCGATCACTTGCCTTGCTCGCTCGGCATCTGCTTCAAACGTTTGCACTTTTACCATACCGGGCGCTTCAGCTCTGAATCCTGCGGTGAAGCCGCCGGTGGCAATCGCACGAATCCCCGCGTCCTTGAGAACAGACACAAGGATCAAAGCTGCACTTTCCATGGGGCGTTCTGCAACCGTTTCAAGTTTGGCGTCGTCCAGATCGTGCGGTTCATTGGTCATGATTGGATTTCGTTTCCGGGGGTTGCCATGCAAGTCGCGGTCATCCATCGTTTGTGGCACTCGCGAAAGCATGAATTCGCGGCCTTTGAGTTCAACCCATATTCTATCGGCTTCTAACTGCTTTGGTACTGACAGTTGCCTCGAGAATTTGGCAGACTGCATGCAAAGCGGCTTGCAGTTGCCTGCTGGTTCAGCCAGTCGTTTTCAGAAGTGCGTTGATCGGTTCCACCATCTCGTTTGGTGGTCTGTCAGTATCCCAATAGTGGCATTTTAAGTTCGCGGTGCCATCTATCCGTGGAGCACTTTTTTCCTACCCACAACCAATTCTCGTCAGCGGATCGAAGACTGCAGGATCAGAGGTAACGCTGATTATCAGTTACTTAGTAACAGGTAATTTTCGGGACCGTCTGGGCAGGGCGCCAGGCCACACATTAGAAATGTTGACGCGATGTTCGCGGCGGTTAGGAGTATCACTAAAGCAAAAACAGCCATGACCGGTTTTGTCATGGGGCGCGGTGTTGTGACTGCACCGAGTTCAAATTGCTTTTCGAACAGCATCATTAAGCCTACCACGGCAATTGTGGCCATGAAAATGACTAGGCCCCACGTATACAAGTGCCATCCGAAAACAGCAGATCCATAACCAGAATCTCCGGGCATGATGTGCAGCAGAATCTGACGTGTGGATACGGCAGCACCGAAAAGGGCACTGAAAAGCGTGACGGCGTAATGTGATGTGCGGACGCCGAATCGGAGGTTCATCATCGCGCCGATGGCGACGCCCAGCATCGCTAAACGCTGCAAAAGACAGAGGGGGCACGGAAACTCACCCTCCACAAACTGAATCCAATAGGCTCCGATCAACGGAATGCAGATTCCAGTGATCAGGAGCATGAGAATCCACTCGCCTGTCGTGTTTTTCATCGTTGTCAAAAGCTCAGATTCAGTGAATCAGTGATGTGGTGATTGAACCAGAAAATGCCTGCAGTGATGGTTGCCAAGGACAGCAGGAAGACCGCTTTTCGCTTACCAAACCAAATGGCTAGGGTTGTCAGCAAAGCCAGAACGAAAAGAGCGGTCATCATCGTGGTGAGGCCTGTCTTTGTTGAGCAGTGAACAGTGAACAGTGAACAGTGAACAGTGAGCAGTGAGCAGTGAACAGTGAACAGTGAGCAGTGATTGAGTTCGCCAGAATGTAACACGTCTGAAGTCAGGAGTGTCGATCAATTCTTTCTAGAATACCGATCGACTGGTGGCGATGGGCGGTGGGGATTCGCAAAATCAGGGTTTCTTCTCTGCCCCATTTGATTTCATGAAGTGCGAGCGTTAAGCAACGATTTTTTTTAGACGGTTGTGTCTCGCGATTTTCGATGCAGCGGACCCGCTACTGCAGGGGGGCACGCCACGCCATCATCCGTTGTTTTCTGTTTTGGAATCGGAATGCTTCTGGCGAAATGCATTCTGAGTCGCAGCTTGCCGTTTTTATGGACTCAAATCATTCGACTGGCCCGGGATACTTGGCAGCGGTGGTTCGGGACGTACATCGGCTTGCCATAGGTCTTCTACTTCCTGACCTCCGGTATCGTAACGTAGCAGAAGGTAGACCCCTCCTAGCAGGCTCCATGTGGCGGTGAGTATTACCACAATGGGCAGATAGGACAGACATGCAATGCTGTTGTTAGTCATGCTATCCGCCGCGCCGCTAAATCTCAGAAGGCGGCCGCTGATTTGGATTGCTGCTTCGGTGACTCCTGCAGCCAAAACTACAACCACGCCCATGATCACGGCGGCCACTAGCAGGTAGAGTGCCAATTGCAGTGGTCGACGAAACAGATATTCATAGCCGCGACTCAGCGAGTCCATGGCATCAGGATCACGTTCATTGGCTAACGCCCCCCAGCTCAATGGGATCGCTATGTTCGCCCCAAATGCCAGCACGCCACATGGGATAGCAAACAGGATCGTCACTAACGCCAAAATGGAATTGAGCCATGTGATGTCACCGACAAGCCCAGAAAACCAGCCGATCAACATGATCAGTATCGCAAACACACTGACACAGCCCAGTGGAACAACGGCAGCCAGCCAACCAGCAAACGTTCGAGACAAGGCAAGGGAAATGACAGCTGGCAGCGGCATCAGTGGGCGTCCAGCAGCGAGGAGGCCGCCCTGTCGCGATAGCAGGATTGCTACGGGGGTCCAGATAAAGACCGACCAGCAGATGCCCAGCAATGTTTCCCACCACACGATTTCTGGGTTGCCGCTGAATACCGAAGCAGGATTTAGATTCTCGATGTAGGTAGCGAAGAGTACGCCTTGTTGACCCATTGTTGAGGCAGCATCAGCTGGAAAAGCATGGAGAGAAATTTCTCCCTCTGTGCTCAGGTCGATGACCATTTTCCAGATCGCAAAGGTCAATGCGACGAGTCCCATCAATGGTGGTGAGCCCACCACACGCAGGATTCTGACAAGCCGTAACCATGGCAGAATGTCAGTCCACTCACGCATCCGGGCTAAAAGACCTGTTTCTAGGTCATACCCATCATGCACTTGGGCGTCGTTGGTCGCTGGAGAATCTTCGGCGGTCATCGAGCGAGTTTCTTCGCCTGTGGCTGTTAGTAAGAGAATCTACGACATTACGCAACTGAATTGTATCAGGTAGCCACGGTGTTCCGTTAGGCAGGTTTGCGAAACCAATTTCAGTTGCGTTTTCCCTTTGCAGAATGTGGTTGAGTAGGTCGGGTTTGTGGGTAGAGGCATTTATGCTGAGGTGAAATTACGGACCAGGTCGTTCTCGAGATAGAGTTCACCGGAATGCGAGAAAACGGGGTGTTTGTAGGGCGATTTTGTTGAATGGCTCAGGCGATACGATGTTCGATGTTGTTGGATTGTCTTACCTGAGGATGAATTGAGACACTCAGAAAGTGGTTTTCGAGACTGAGTATGTGCTCGCGCCCTGATTGTCTCACAACTCAGCCTGAGTGCAGAGGAAAGTCACAATGCGATGTTTTGCGGTAATCGTTTGGTGGTGACCGGAGAAATCTGCGAATGGGTCTGGGAAGTTCTCTCAATGCTGGTTAGCTTGAAGGTATGTGCGAAGCAAATAAATC
>CAJXTM010000644.1 GCA_913061385.1 uncultured Rhodopirellula sp.
TCCTTTGCGTGAGCCCTTAACCAACGAACGGCACACTTGACATCTTTGACACAGGGCAATTTTCCAGCATCGAGTCGATAGTTGACCGTCACACAAACATATCCCTTTCGGGCAAATTCGATCGTCTGTCCCAGGAACAACGGGGCACGCTTGTCACCACGGACCCACCCGCCTCCATGAATGAAGACGATCGCTGGCCTCAATCCGTCAAATTCTTTAGCAGGCCGGAACAGATCCAATTTCCACCGTTCATGCCCCTCGCGATACGGTACGTTCAACTCACAGACAAGTTGATCGCCCACCATTTTCTTGACCTGCTCATCGGGCACGACTTTTGATTCATTGCCTACAGGCTTTCGCTTGCCGCGATTGCGTTTCAAACGCTGGGACAACACGGTCAACTCTTTCACCTCCAGAAACCCGTCCGAGTTACCGTCGACACGATCAAAGTTCTTCTGCATCAGTCCACGCGATTCTTTCAAAGCAATTCGCTTGTCGTTGTCCTGATCCATCTGGCGCAACCACTGCTGAACCAACGATCCGTTGGAATTCCCAGCACGTTGATCGCTCTGAGAGCTTTCCGCAGAGCGGTCTTCATTTTGTTCACTGGCGCCAGCTTGCACATCCTGTCTGGCACTTCGAGGCGTGTCCTGCCCCCACGCAATACCGCAACAACAAACAGATAGACCAGCAATCAAGCTACGCAAACACATGACATATCACTTGAACAAGAACCGCACAGAACCGATGAATTTCTTCTACATGCAATCCCAAATTTGCTGGATTGCATGGGGCACTTTGCCAGCAACCACTACGGGGCTAACAACTCGATCTCGAATAGCTAAGCCATCAACGAGTCAATGACTCCCCGACTATCGGCAAAATCATCCATCTCAATCCCCATCAACTGAGCCTGAGTCAGCCAAAGGTCAGCCAGTGGCGTTCCCTCTGGCATATTGATGTGCTGCCCGGACTTCACGCGATCGCCTCCACCTGCCATTACGATTGGCAAGTCATTGTATTGGTGCGTTGCTCCATCACCGAGACCTGAACCATAGGTGACAAGCGAATTATCCAGCAGCGAGGAACCATCAGCCTCTTGAATCGAATTCATCCGATTCAGAATATAGAAGTACTGTTCCATGTGGAAACGATCGACACGCAACAAGTCATCAATGAATTTTGTCTGATTGTGTGACATCTGGTGGTGACTTCGTGGCTTATCAAACAGGCTATCGAACATGAATGGCGTATCCCATCGCTCGGGCCCAATCATGAAGGTTGCGACATTAGTCAAACCTGTTTGAAGCGCAACAATCATCAGATCACCCATCAAGCGGATGTACTCACCGCGGGGCAGATAGGTTTCTGGCGGCTCAGGGAAATCAACAGTTGCCAATTCTTTTTTCATTTTCTGCAGCCGATTCATTTGCATTTCGATGGTGCGCAACGCATCAAAGTACTCGGCAAATTTCTGCCCATCAGCGTAACTGAGTTCCCGCTTAAGCGATTTCGCATCCTCGAGCACCAAATCGGTGACATCACCTGAACGCGCTGCCTGGCTGGTACCGAACAAGCGATCGTACATTTTGCCCGGGTCACGTACTGAAGGAGCGAGATGCCCTGTTCCGTACCACGAGATATTGTCAAAGTGAATCGACTCCTTGTTGTCTCTGTGACTATTGCAACTGAACTCAAGCGTACTGAACGGCGTTTGTTCACCGGCGTGGTCAGCAACGACATGATCAAGGGTACGGTCAATTGGCCAAGCGGACCCTTTCACAGTGTAAGGCTTTGCACTACTGAGGTAGCACGAGGCACACTGTGCGTGCACATCAGTGCCCTGCTGGAAAGTACGATCCATCCCTGTGATTAGATTAACTTTGTCAAGCAGAGGCGTCAGCGGCTCAAGCGTGGGCGTTAGATGCTCGAGTGGCCTGACGCTAAATTCTGGATCCTGTTTTCCGAGTGATCGAAAAAAATTGCCGAGATTCCCCTTGGGAATCACATGATCAGCCTCCCCGGGAAAGAAGCCGCGTCGCACCACACCAATGGGTACGTAATAGTGCACCATTCGTCTCGCAACCGTTGAGTTGCCAGCTGCATTCCCAACACTCTCCAGCCAGGGTAGCGCTACCACCGCCCCACTTACGCTCTGCAGAAAGTTTCTTCTCGTCGTCGATTTCATTGACAAAGGCTCATGAAAATATCAGGGACTTGTAATTAAACTCTGGTCAGACAATTCGATACCGCCGAGGAACGGTTTACTGAAAACCACTTCTCTGACCAACGTTTGTATTCGATAACCATCGGCAATGGTTGCTGCTGCAATGCGATCCAATGCACTCTGATCCTGAGGCCCTAGCTCACGTGCCAGGGCAAACGACAGCAGATGACCTGCGAAACCGCGAACGAACCGATCTTTTTCAGCAAGAATCGCATCTTTGAATCCAGCGATATCAGAAAACTCATGGCGACGAAACAGTCTCCCAGATGAGTCAATATCACGTCCATTTTCGTACGACTCACGCCACTTTCCAATCGCATCAAAATTCTCGAGAGCAAATCCCAATGGATCAATTTGCTCGTGGCAACCGGCGCAATCGGCTCTTTCCCGATGGAGTGCCAAGCGTTCACGCAACGTCAGATTTCCCTCGTCACCCGACGGCTTTTCCTCCAACGGTGGCACATCCGCTGGTGGTGGTTCGGGCGGAAGGTTAAAGATAACGCTGGACACCCAGGCTCCACGAGTGATCGGTTTGGTGCGTTCAGTTCCCGACGTCATCGTCAAAGTCGCTGGACTTGTAATCACGCCACCCTGTCGACGATCTGTCACCGGCTGGCGCGTGAAGTTGAGCACGGTAACACCGCCGCCGCCCTTGCCACCCTCAGACCCTCCGTAAACTCGACGCAACAACGGTGATTGATACGTAAAATCAGAATCGATCAGTTGAGTCAGAGACATGTTCTCAATCAACACTGCTTCAAACAACAACAAAGGCTCCAACATCATGTGCATGCTGTGGCGATACTTTGACATGTAGAACCCCGGAAACTTCTCACGGTTGGGTACCGAGGAGATGATCCGTTCCAGTTGCAGCCACTGGGAAGGAAAACTGTCGCAAAAGCGTTTCAGCTTGCGATTGTGCATCAGACGCTGAAATTGTGCCTGCAACACATCAGGTTTCCTGAGTTCCCCCTTGGATGCCAGATCAATCAACTCCTGATCTGGGATACTGCCCCAAAGAAAGAATGACAAACGTGAAGCCAAGTCGATGTCGTCTGCCCAATCAACCACCGCTTCCAGATCAGCTTCGTTTCCTTCGCCCGTCACCAGTTGAGAACCGGGGGTGGAATAAAGGTATAGGAAACGTGGAGAGGCAAGCACGGCGCTTGCCACCCGCTTCATCACCTCGGTGAAGCCAACCCCCGCCGCCAATTCACGCGTGACATACCCGGCGTACCGGTCCATAGACTCTTCACTCACAGGCCTGCGAAATGCCCGCGTTAAAAAAGGCTTTAAACGTCGCCGTATTTCTTCTACCTGAGAGACGCCGACTACAGGAGTCGCGAAAAACTCCTTCCAGATGCCAACATTCGCCGGCGTAAAATCAGGACTACCGACAATGGATTGACTCAAGCTAAGAAACGCTTCCATCAATAGCGGTGACAACGAAAGCTGATCGCCGCGGTTGTCAAATCCATGCTCAGCCTGTCTCTTATACACATCTCCGAGCCCACGAGACCGAGGCTGATCTC
>CAJXTM010000645.1 GCA_913061385.1 uncultured Rhodopirellula sp.
CTTCTGCTGGATTTTGGTGACTGCTTGGATGAGAAGATCTGCCTCTTCCAGGGTGTTGTAGAGATAAAAGCTAGCCCTCGTTGTGGCAGCAATCCCAAGGGCCCGGTGCAGCGGCATCGTGCAGTGATGTCCGGCACGAACCGCGATTCCATGCTCGCTCAGCGAGTGAGCGACATCATGTGCGTGTGCATGGCTCAACACGAAGCTGACGATGCCTGTCTTTTCGCCCGCCTGCGGGCCGATAACTCCCACGCCCTCGATCTGTCGCAGACCCGACTCGGCGTGGGCTGCGAGTTTGTGTTCGTGCTGCTCAATTTCGCTCAGTCCGATCGAACTGATGTAATTCACCGCCGCTTCCAATGCGATGGCTTCAGAGATTGGAGGCGTGCCGGCTTCAAATTTGTCAGGTAATGCGGCCGGCTCGAAGCCTTCGGTGGTGACGCGACTAATCATCCCACCGCCACCAAGAAACGGCGGCATGTCGTCAAGTAATTGCTCCCTGCCATGCAGAACTCCGATACCTGTCGGGCCACACACTTTATGGCCACTGAAAACAATGAAGTCAGCATCCCAGCTCTGCACGTCTAGCGGTTGGTGAGGGGCTGATTGAGCAGCGTCCACCAAGACAGTGCTGCCCTCTTCGTGTGCGAGGGCCGCCCATTGGGCGACAGGGGATGTAGTCCCCAGTACATTGCTGGCTGCTGTGAACGCAAACAACTTTGGTTGCCATTTTTTTAGTGCTGCCCGGACAGCTTCTGTCTCGATGCGGTAATCGTCCTGTAGCGGCAGGAATTCGATTTTAAATCCGACTTCCGCTGCTAATTGTTGCCACGGAACAATATTGGCGTGATGTTCGGCGATGGTTAGTAGAACCGTATCGTCCGAACGAAGATTTTGTTTGCCCCAAGTTTGTGCGACTGTGTTGATGGCAGCCGTTGCCCCCGCTGTAAAGATGACTTCGTGGTCATGTTGAGCGTTGATGAATTTAGCCACGCTTTTTCGCGATCGTTCGTAACGCTCGGTGGATTCCTCGCTGAGTGTGTGGATACCGCGATGGACGTTCGCGTAGTAGTTCTCGTAGCAATCCGTGATCGATTTGATCACGGACCGCGGCCGCTGTGTGCTAGCAGCATTATCCAGAAACGCCAGCCGAGCTCCGTTGGCCACGGAACGCTGTAAAATGGGAAAATCGTCTCGGCAGTGGGTGAGGGTCGGCATGTGGGCCGCTATTTTGGTTCGGGTGGAAAAAGTGGTTTCTATGTTTTCGAATTCCGAGCAACCACGCTTGGCTAGCCGACACGTCAGTCGCGTTGACTAGCGGTCGAATGAAATTGTTCCCGGCGTGGCATGTTCGAGGCTAACTGAACATTATTACTGGTGGGCAAAGATCATGTTCCTTGTTGGCCCGAGATGTCATTACCCTCGCAGCCAGCGATGCGGCAGTGTGTTTCGGCTTGGATCCCCTGTTACCCATGGCGATCAGGTAAAAGTTGCAGTTGAGTGGTGCTGGCGAGCAAAGCGGGTTGACGTAAGTTTCCCAGGTTGCCAGTTTCTCCTAGCCTTGCGAAAGTGGTTGGCCAACGCAGCAGCGAATCTTTGGTCGGTAATCCAATTCAGCTAGCAAGGTAAGGCGGTTCAAGAACTGTCTTATCTCGGTAGCGGTTAGCCGCAGCCGGATTGTGAACTACGATTCCTCACCGAGGCTGGGGCCGCTGAAACTTGGGCCATCGACGTCATCTTCGTTGGGGTCGATCGGTGAGTGGATCGCGCTTTGTAGCACTCGCCACGAGAGTAGACAGCATTTTTGGCGGTTTGGCGTAAGTTTGGGCCCAAACAATGCAAGCATATCTTGCGCCGAGAATTGCTGCAGCTCTTCGAGTGTTTTACCTTCGATAGTTTCAATCAGCATCGAGGCCGATGCTTGGCTGATCACGCAGCCCTCACCATCAAACCATGCTTCCGCGACTTTGCCGTCGGAATTCAGTTTCAGATCGATATGAATTTCGTCGCCACAAAGCGGGTTATCGGCTTCGTGGGCGTGCGTCGCCTCATCGAATGGCCCGCGGTGGTAGGGGTCTTCGTAATGATCCAGAACGTGTTCTTCGTAGATATCTTGTTCGCTGGGCATCTTTTCATCGCGACATTCAAGCGTGCTCTCTCGTACTGGCGACTCTCCGCCGCCACTGGATTCTATGCACGTTGTCAAAAATCAGCGACCCCTCAATTTTCTGGGGATTTACATGATGCGTTTCGAGAATTTATATGATTCCACGATGGTGGGAGTGAAATAGGCTGCCACAGGATGGGTTGAGCAATTTATGGCGTCTGACTTGTCTGAATGACCTTGTGCCATGCTCTCGGGAATTGTTAACGGGAAGGACAGTCAGTCGTTTTTCTCCCGATCGAGGGCAATTTCATGCCATATGGCGTTTACCTATCGGCGTCCGGTGCCCACGCCCAGAGTCATCGGATGAAAATGTTGAGTAATAACTTAGCGAATGTTGATACGCCGGGTTTTAAGCCCCAAGAGACGATTTTGCAGGCAAGATTTGCCGAGCTGATCGAGGAAGGCGATGTTCCTGACGGGCTAGGTGGGGCTGATGACATTGGCGGTGGGGTCACGATCCAGAAAGCTCAGACCGAATTCGCCTTGGGCCCGATGAAAACGACCGGGCGAGAGACTGATTTTGCAATCCAAGATCCCCATTCATTTTTTGTCCTGAAGTCCCCTGAGGGAGAGCAGGTTTTGACACGTGCGGGTGATTTTCAGTTTGACTCCCAAGGGATGCTCGTTGGCCAGTCCGGACAACACGTCATGGGCAGCGACGGAAAATCGATCCAACTCAATCCCAATCTCCCTTACAGCGTTGGGGCAGAAGGGCGAATCACTCAGGGGCAGAATGTCTGGGAGCTGATGCTGGGAAAGCCCAAGAGTATGGGCGATATTTCACATCTGGGCGGGAATGAATTCAAACCTTTGGCTGACTTTGACCTTGTACCCCCTGCCCAGCGAAAGGTAGTAGCGGGAATGCTCGAGCAATCGGCTGTGAGTCCCACTGGCGCGATGATGGAGCTGATTGAAACGTCTCGCATTTATGAAGCAAACGTTCGAATGATTCAGAATCAGGATTCTGTCATGGGAACGCTGATTGGCCGGGTCTTGAAATAAGAGCTTAGCGGCTTCGTGATCAGGATCTTTTTCAAATTGCTTGGTTTAGCATCCAAACCGGAACTCAACGATAACTCTGACAGGTGAAATAAGATGAGTGTTCAAACTTTGTACACCGCTGCGTCCGGCATGGAAGCAATGGAAACAAAACTTGATGTGATCGCCAATAATCTGGCCAACATCAATACGACTGCATTCAAGAAAGATCGCGCGAACTTTGAAGATCTGCTCTATCGCGCCGAAGTGTACCCAGGAGCACTTGATGCAACCCAGACACCAACGGCTGTCGGAACTCAGGTGGGAACCGGGGTGCGAATCACCAGCACTCAAACTGATCAGCAGCAAGGAACGCTACAGCAGACCAATCGCTCGCTGGATGTTGCCATTCAAGGTAATGGCTATCTGAAAGTGGTGGATCCTGCCAGTCAGGAAACGATGTATACCCGTGCTGGCAATCTTGACATCAATGCTGACGGTGATCTTGTTATCGGTTCCGCTCAAACTGGACGTCGACTTGATCCACCAATCAATATTCCTCCTGTCTCTTATACACATCTGACGCTGCCGACGACTCCTTACGTGTA
>CAJXTM010000646.1 GCA_913061385.1 uncultured Rhodopirellula sp.
AGATCAGCCTCGGTCTCGTGGGCTCGGAGATGTGTATAAGAGACAGGAGTTCGACCATCGACATCGGTTCCGGAGATCAAGGTAACGACGTCGCCCATGGTGGTCGCTGCGGTCAGGTCCAGGTCGTCCCAATCTCCGCCGCCCGAGACACGGAGCAGTCCGGGTGTGATTCCGTCGCCGTATCGCATGTCGACCAAGCGTGTATCCGCGTTGACGCCAGCTTGTAGCTGATCTCCTTCATAGAAAACCGCCATCGCGCCCAAAGCTTGATTTGCGTTCAGGTTGATGGCATTCGTTCCACCGCCTCCCAAATCTGTTCTGGCGATTGCCTCAGCGCCTTTGTACAGGATTTTGTTGTCAATTCGGGAGAATGCATCTTGAGAATTCAGAAACCCACCAAGTAACTGGTGGTCGCGATACATCGCGTTGCCAGAGCTAAAAATGGCGTTGATGGTTTCGTCGATGGTGGTTGCAAATGCGGCTCTTTCGTCATCAGAGACGACGTTTTGTGCCGATTCGACGGTGACAGCTCGGGCTTCAATCAGAGCATTGTCTATCCGTGACAGCGAGCTGTCGGTTGACTGATAGAAATTGAGTGAGGACGCGGCGTTGCGAGTCAACTGCGTTGCACGGTCAATTCCGCGATGAAGCCCGATGGCTCTACTGGCCGCAGCCGGATCATCTGAGAGACGTAGAACCCGTTTGCCAGTGCTTAATTGGTCATATTGCCGCTGCAGAGCAATTTGATCCGCGTTGAGCTGATGCAGCAGACGCTGATTGCTCAGTGGCCAACTGGTTCGGACGGTGGTGACAGGCAAAACTGACATCTTGCAGTGCTTGTTAGCGCATCGGGCTGCGGTGCTCACTTGTGTGACCCCCATGTTCTATCGGCACCCCAGTGGGGATCGCTAAAGGAATTACTGCTACGACCGGTAGATTTGGATGCCAACTCGCCTGCTTGCAGGTGATTGGTAAGATTTGATCAAGTTTGCTCGATTTACATCTGAAAAGCGGAAATCAATGATCTTTGTCGGAACCGTCAACTTGATACGAAATCGCGATCAGGGAACCTTTCTGTGTCCCGCGTGTGGAGTGTCGCAGGGTTACCGCTTGAAGGCTCGCAGGACGTGGCTGACGTTGTATTTCATACCGACGATTCCCATGGGAAATCACGAGTACTTCGTTCAGTGCGATTACTGCAAATCCAATTGGGACCCGTCCGTTCTGGAAATGGATCAGGCGAACTATCCAGATGCGAAGGAGGATCAATTTTCTGAACAGGCAGTCAACGCAGCCGTGTTAGTGGTTCTTGCTGATAATGTCATCACCGAGAATGAGATCCGAGTGTTACTGAGAATTGCTGCACACCTCACCCAACGCTCGGTAGGTCGGGATGAACTGGGACAGATATGTTCCAACGCGCAGCAAAACCGAATCGAGGCTGTCAATTACGTGCTGACGGTTTCTAAGCATTGGAATCAAGACCAGCGTGCGCGAGCATTACAGGGAATGTTCTTGGCAGCTACCGCTGATGGTGAGTTGGGCGAATTGCAATTGGCAGTCCTTGCAAGGATGCAAGAACTCTTTGATTTCACCGACGCCGAATATCATTCAGCGATTGAACAAGCGGTCGAGTGGGAATCGGGCACCTGAGCGGCACGCCGCAGGATTATTTTTCGCTATCGCCGTTGCGATCCCAATGCATTTGCATCATTGCCCAGATGCCCATTTTTGGGCTCAATTCCGGAATGGAATGAGGTGGCCGTAAGTAATCGCTGTGGGATCAACCGCACCATCGCTCAAAGTACGAACCGCCAGTCAGTTCCAGACTATCAGATGTTTCTGTATCGTGAATGTCCGCCGAGTTAAGTTCATCTAGCATTCGGTCGGCCTGGTCAGCTGACTTTTCAATTCGGTGCATCCAGAGTGATTTCAAAGCACCAACACTGTCAAACAGCTCGGGCCGCAACATCAGCATGACGCTTCGAGATACTTCGCGATTAGCTGCTGGCAGCGCGGGAGAAGCAGAAATGCGTTTCGAAATCATGTCGTGCATTGAAATATTCATCAGGGCATTTGATGTTTTACGTGCGACACCGTGACCCTGAATCGAGGATTCCTCCGCGTATTCGGTTGCACGTTCGCGATTAACGGCAAATTGAATGGGTTCGTGATTACGAACAGACATGCGACCGATCAGGACATCTGTCCAACTTTCAATTCCTAGGCGTACGCGATTCAGTTGCTCGGCTTTCGCTGTGGCACGCCCTCGGGCAGTTAAAATGATTTGGTGGACACGATTGCTCGCCTCTAAATGGTTCAAAAAAATTGCATGGGTGACGGGAGAAATTTCCTCCTCTGCGGCACTTGCATCCATGCCTGCGCCGAGAGCAGCAACCACTCTGGTCAGCATTTCTGAAACTAGAATTTCTTCCAGCAAGGCTTTGTGATCTGACCACCATGAGTCCATGGCGTCTTGGTCGTCCGACTGCTCAACGCGTTGGTAACGGGCCATCGCTTGATGCCAAAGGCTGAAGCGGGAGTGCGTTGCTGCCCAATATTGGGTTAATGCTTCCGGCGAAAGTGAGTCACGTCCGTAGAGAATTGTTGGGCCATGCTCAGAGACGGCGGCGGCGAGATCGACGAGTAGAACGCTATGCATGGCTATAAATGAGAAAAGGGAGACGTGGCCTAAAAGGCTTGTGAGCTCTTACGGAGCTAGGATGAGCAGTACACATGTGAACGCTTGTGCGTTGAGAGCCTGAAGAGCAGGATCCATGCCAAACCGTGCCGAAATTTCAGATGGTTGCCCGTAACTCTATATCTCAAAACGGTTTGGGGCGTATCGTTTTGGTTTAGAAGGCAGCCGGTTTTACTAGAACGATGTCTTTACACACGTTGATGTTGAATTCGCGAAACATGTGCGTCTCCTTTTTGCAGACTTGAAATGCAGAGATGCGGCCCCGGTGGGTGTACAGCACAACCCCCGAATGGGGTAAGGGCTGCGGTTCGCGAAAACTTTTGCGAGTCTCAAGGCGACTCGTGGGGTGTTGTGGCCCGTTTACACTGCTGGCCTTGCCGTAGCCTTGCCGTAGCCAAACACATGCCACGGTGAGGTGTATTGGTTGAGGGCGGAGTCTCCGCAACTTACGGATGAGTTTGGGGGAGAGCAGGACAACCTTTTGTCACGACAACCCATTTGCTTTGGCAAACTGATGAACGACGGGCCGCTCAGTCAGGCGCGGATTGATGTGCGGTCTGGATTCCAGCAGTGCTTTCTGCGCCTTTTCCATTGACATGGAACGGTACTTCATCAACCAGCACAGGGCGATCGTCGCACTACGTGCTCTGCCGGCTTTGCAGTGGATATAGACAGTGTGGTTTTCTGCTGAATGCTGTTCAACGAACTCGACAGCTGTTTGCACATCTTCCAATTTGGGATGCGTGAAGTCGGTGGTTGGAATCCGCAATTGTTCGATGCCATATTTTGAGTACTGTTGGGTGGGGCCGGCATACTCCTCACATGTGTTGACGACTGCTCTGACCCCCGCATCATGCATGGCCGGCACGTCACGAGCGAATGGGTAGGCGCCGACAATCACATGCGGATCGACATTGTTCCACCATTGCCGGACACCGAGGACACGTCCCAACAGTGCGTTCCAAGCGAGGGTTGGGTAGAAGACCAGTTGTGCATAGACTGTCTCTTATACACATCTCCGAGCCCACGAGACCGAGGCTGATCTC
>CAJXTM010000647.1 GCA_913061385.1 uncultured Rhodopirellula sp.
CAGCCTCGGTCTGTGGGCTCGGAGATGTGTATAAGAGACAGATTCGTGCTGCTGCTGAGGGCAAAGTGCCCGAAAATGCGGTCGGGGATCCGATTTTGGGAGGGGTGATGCAGGCGATAGCTGAGCGTCACCGGGAACTGGGGCTGGAATTGGATTGGGATCAGGAAGCGGGGCCGGCCGAGGTCTCGCACAACGCTGCTGGCCGCGAAGGCCAGCGGTCGCCGTTTTCGAAAAACGCGAGGGCGGCCGAGCAACTACTGAAAGCCAGTCGCTTGTTGGAAACTGTTGCGAAAAATTCGGGTGAATCGGCGGCTACTTACCGCACAGATTTAGTGAACCGGATGAGGGCAGAGGCAGTAAAGTTATTATCCGAGTAGACTACTCATTCACCTGCACCTTTGAACTCTGACCCAACACACTCTCTTGCTCCGAAAGCCCACATTGAAATTGAAGAGCCCTGCAGTGATTGCAGCGGGAGTGTTGCTTTTGTTGGGTGGCGGAGTCTTTGCTGACTACTGGTCGGCGGTCCCGGAGGACGTTGAACGTCGCTTTGTCGGACGCGCTACATGTGTGGATTGTCACCAGAAAGAAGCGGAAGCGTTCCGTGGCTCAGATCACGATCTGGCGATGGATCATGCTACCGATGCCTCTGTTCTGGGTGATTTTGAAAACGCGACGTTCGAACATGATGGACTCGTCAATCGTATGTATCGCGATGGCGATCGCTTCATCGTGTATACCGAAGGAGAAGACGGAGAAATGCAGGATTTCGAAGTCAAGTATGTCTTCGGCTTCTCACCGTTGCAGCAGTACATGGTCGAGTTTGATCGGCCGGCAGATATGCCACCAACTGAGGTGGCACGAGTTCAGGTCCTGAGAATCACTTGGGACACGCTAAAGGAGGAATGGTTCTACCTGCGTCCGCCCGACGTGGCGGAAAAGCTCGAGCCCGATGACCCGTTGCACTGGACAGGGGTCGCACAGCGTTGGCAAACAATGTGTGCTGACTGCCACTCAACCAATCTGAAGCGGAATTTTGATCCTTCCGAGCAGGCTTACCATACGACGTTTTCGGAAATTGACGTCAGCTGTGAAGCGTGTCACGGTCCAGGCAGTTTGCATCTGGAACTCGCAAACAGCAATTCGTTGTTCTGGGATCGCCGGCAAGGTTATGGCTTGGCAAGACTAAAAGGCGAGGACGCGGAACCGCAGTTGCAGACTTGCGCGCCGTGTCATAGTCGCCGAGGTGTGTTGTCCAATGGCTTTCAGGGTGGCGACGAGTTTTGCGATTTTTACAATTTGGAATTGCTCCGCGACGATACCTATTTTGCCGACGGCCAAATCAAAGACGAAGTCTATGTCTATGGATCGTTCATTCAGAGCAAAATGTATCACAAGGGGATCCGCTGTACGGATTGCCACGATCCCCACTCGTTGAAATTGAAATCGCCTGGAAACGAGACGTGCACTTCCTGCCATCAGCATGCGGCCGGAAAATATGATGTGCCATCGCACCATCACCATGTGCCAGGAACTGCCGGTGCCATGTGCGTCAATTGTCATATGCCCCATCGGACTTACATGGACGTCGACAAACGACGGGATCATTCATTGCGTGTGCCGCGTCCTGATCTGTCCGTTGAACTTGGGACACCGAATGCCTGCAGCAGTTGTCATGTGCAAGATCAGCTGAAATCGATTGATAATCAAAAGCAACCCAAGCTGATTGAATACGCTGACTGGCTTGAAGCCGCCGAATCAGGTGATGAGCAGATTGCTGCGGCAATCTTGAAAACAGATGAATGGTGCGATGATGCCTGTGAGAAGTGGTACGGCGAGAATCGGAAACAGCCCAAACATTTTAGCGAGGCGATTGTTGCCTTTCGCAGAGGCGAACCCGGTTCAGTCGACAAACTGCTGCGTCTTGCCACACAACCGGAGGAGTTAACGCCTGTACTCGCCAGGGCTTCAGCACTCGGGGAATTAGCGGCTTCCGGCGTTGGAAATGCTACCGCCAAGGCAAAGAAGCTGATCGACGATAAAGAAGAGCATCCCATTGTCAGGGCGGCTGCAATCAGCCTGTTCATGGGAGCGTCACCAGAGGTGGTGCGGCGGTCGTTGATGAGGCATATCAAAGATGAATCCCGCTTGGTGCGAACCGAGGCAGCACGTCTGTTGGTGGCCTCTGGTGCTTATCAGGCCATGAGTGCAAGTGAACGCATGCGGGTGGACGAGGCACTGTCAGAAGTCAAAGATGCGTTGATGGTTGCGTCAGATCGAGCCGGTGCTCATATGGGATGGGCCATGCTTTGCGAGGGAAGAGGGCGTTATCAGGACGCGATTGAGGCGTATGAGACCGCCATTCTTACCGAACCTAAGATGACGGGCCCACGGACCAATTTGGCCTCGATGCTTGAACGCGTTCTGCAGCAAACTGCCCCCGAGCAACGCACTGCTCTCATGCAGCGAGTCGCACAACTCAGAAAAGAGGAGTTGCCCCTGATCGCCAGAGATGCCGCGCTTGCCTCAGAAAATGCTGGGATACAGTACCGCTATGGGTTGGCTCTTTACCTGGCTGGCGAAATTGACAAGGCGCTCGAGCAGTTGCAACTAGCTGTCAAATTGGCTCCTGATGTCGCTGATTTCCAGCAGGCGAGAGACCTGTTGTTGCAACGTATCAATCAGGATCGTAAACAGGAAAGCACCCCGCCGTAGGCTAAAACTGCTGGCGGGAATGTTGGAAATGATTAGGCTAGCCGCAGTGCTGGGCGAAGTTCAATAGTGCTGGGCGAAGTTCAATACGAACTGATACCGCCACGGGAATTGTCTCATTGCAGCTCTTAGCCTTCGCAATCACTGCCCTAGCATTCGTAATCACAGATTGCTTAGTTTCTACGGCATTTTTAGTGTGGTTACGGTAACCAGTCGAAAATTTTTAAAGCAGGAAATTAAGTATGCTTCACGCCGTGATCATGGCAGGTGGAAGTGGAACCAGGTTCTGGCCAGCCAGCCGAAAATTGGTGCCAAAACAATTGTTGAATCTGTCTGGCGACCGAAGCATGTTGCAGGCAACAGTGGATCGCCTGGGAACTCTGGTGCCAGCAGAGCGACAATTGGTGGTGACCAACAAAATACTGAGTGATGCTGTCAGGCAGCAGTTACCTGAGTTGCCGGGGAAAAATGTGGTGGGTGAACCGTGCAAGCGTGATACGGCTCCCTGCGTTGGTCTTGCCGCTGCGATGGTGGCCAAGGTTGATCCAGAAGGCACCATGGTGGTGATGCCCTCAGATCACGTGATCACGGATCATAAAAAGTTTCAGCAAGCGATCGCTGCGGGAAGTGAACTGATTGACCAAGACCCCACTCGGATCGTTACTTTTGGTATTCCGCCAAGTTATCCCGCTGAATCGTTTGGATACATCCAAAGAGCCGGACAAATCGAAGGAGCGAGCATTCCGGCGTTTCAGGTCGAGAAGTTTCGGGAAAAACCAGATCGGGCAACGGCGGAAGAATACGTTGCTGCTGGGACCTACTATTGGAACAGCGGGATCTTCCTGTGGCGGGCCTCGACAATCCTTGATGCACTGCAGAAAAATGTTCCCGAAATGCACTCGCATCTTGCAAAAATTGCGGACGCGATGGATACCAACGCTTTCAATGACACGCTTGAACAAGAATTTACGGCCATTAACGGAACCTGTCTCTTATACACATCTGACGCTGCCGACGACTCCTTACGTGTAGA
>CAJXTM010000648.1 GCA_913061385.1 uncultured Rhodopirellula sp.
AGATCAGCCTCGGTCTCGTGGGCTCGGAGATGTGTATAAGAGACAGGAATTATTAGCTGTGATCTGTGGCTTTCTTCCAAATTCGCCGACCCATACGACGAGTGTTTCTTCTAGCATGCCACGTTCTTCTAGGTCCTCAAGTAACGTGCTCAACGCCATGTCGGCTGGCGGTATCAAGTCATCTTTCAGGCGATTGAAGTTATTGCCGTGTGTGTCCCAGAAATTCTTGCCGTCGTTGTGCCAAGTCACCGTGACCAGTGGCACACCGTGTTCTACCAAGCGACGTGCCATTAAGACTGACTGACCATGTGTGTTACGACCGTAGCGATCTCGGATTTGGCCAGGTTCCTTTGACAGATCAAAAGCATCACGAACTTTGGAGGATGTTAATAAGTCGAATGCACGGGATTTGTGTGACTGAGCGTCAGCCATCGAATGCGAGACTGATCCCGACGATTCTAGAGTTGATCGTTGTCGATTTAGGATTTTTAAAAGTTCATATCGAGACTGAAGTCGCTCGACTGTTATGTCAGATGGCAAGCTGAGCGTAGAAGGCTTCCAAGCTGCAGCATTCGGGTCACCCGTCAATAGCATGCCATCATGCGTTTTTCCCAACCAGCCACCGTGTTGCCCGGGGGCTTCACCACCAGGAGCGGCCGGGTGGAATGCTTTCCACGGTAAGGTCACGAAAGATGGGAGACCATCTGCATTGGGGCGGACTTTTGAGACCAGCGATCCAATGTGGGGCGAGTCGCGGTTGCTGGGTGGCGTAGCGTCGCTGTTCAGAACAGGAGCAGGCTGCCCCGTGACAGTTGCATGGCCACTGGAAAGATGAGCCGGGTCGCTGTGGGACAGAGATCGGATGATCGCGAGTTTATCGACGTGCTTGGTGAGTCGTTGGAAATGTTCACAAATCTGAATGCCGGGTACGTTGGTTGAAACCGGCTGAAACGGCCCTCGTATATCGTCGGAAGCACCCGGCTTCAGGTCGAATGTGTCCAACTGGCTTGGGCCACCCCACATGAATAGAAAAATGCATGCTTTGGCTGCCTTGCGGCCACTGCTTGTGGTCAGATCTGACTTGCGTTCGCCCGCGTTGGCGGCATTCCATAAATCGGATAAGCCCAGATTGCCAAGCCCCAGCCCACTCAATGCACCCGCTTGCAGTAACGCACGTCGACCTCGTTGATTCAACGAGGTAAATTCAGGACAGCTGCGCGAGCGGTTGTGGTGTCGGTCGGAGGTACGTGCCATGGATAAATTGTTGGCAGGTGATAATGCTGGGCTCTCGTGAACAGCGGCCAATTCCGCTGGCGAGAGCATCGGTGGGCAGTGCTTGCCGTTTGCTTCGGAACATCATTCTATTGGATTGGAGAGCCTGAGTCATGTTGGCTCTGGCCAGTGATCCACAAGTCAGCGTTTGATGGGTGGGGCAGCATACGGGTGCGATCAGCCGATTCGGGGGGAAATCTGACGTCCGTCCGTTGCGTTGATCTTGTATACTGAACGCGGAGTGAGATACACCTGCTGTTCGAAGCTCTCGTCAGAATTATTTTCGTGGTAATCCTCCACGTCTTTCCCGCTTCCCATTTTAACGCTTGTCCATGAATGTTGGCTTACCATTTCGGATGCCCTATATTCCGGTTCCCCTGCATGCTTGCATATTGACCTTGTGGCTGGTTATCTGCATGGGCATGCAGGTCAACGCTGTCGAGGATGATGATCAGCGGCAACCACAAAACGTGGGGGCATCTGTTTCCGCAGACCATGCGCAAAAATCGAAGCAAGGAACGCTGTTATTCAAGAAGACGGTTCGGTCGCTGTTAACCACACAATGTCTCAAGTGTCATGGTGGCGAATCTGTCAAAGCCGATTTTGATCTGTCTACTCGAGCTGCTCTGATGGCAAGCGGTTACGTTCAAGAGACCGCTGAGGACAGTCATTTGTTCCAAGTGATCTCTCATACCGCTGAACCAGTCATGCCTTTAAAGGCAGAGAAGTTGCCGGACGAGGCGATCGAAGTGATTCGACAATGGATCGATCTCGGGGCGCCCTATGACAAGCCTTTGGTTGAGGGTGTCAAAGTGGGGGGGCCGATGGTGGTGACAGAGTCGCATCGAAAGTTCTGGTCGTTTTTACCCCTCAGGCAAGTCGCTGTTCCGACTGTCAGTGATGATCAATGGTGTCGAACGGTGATTGATCACTTCATTCTTGCCCGGCAAGAGGCGGCGGGATTGCAGCCCAATCCTGATGTGGATCCGAGAACGCTGATGCGGCGCGGTGCATTTGACTTGCTGGGGTTGCCCGCAACTTCTGAGCAGGTCGACTCGTTTGTTGCGACGCCGGATGACGCTAAGTGGTCAGGGCAGGTGCAGAGCTTGCTCGAATCTCCGCGTTACGGTGAGAGATGGGCAAGACACTGGATGGATGTTGCGCGGTTTGCAGAGTCGCACGGATATGAACAGGATTATGATCGCCCTCATGCCTATCACTATCGTGATTTCCTGATCCGTGCTTTTAATGATGACTTGCCGTTTAATCGCTTTTTGGAATGGCAACTTGCCGGGGATGAATTGGACCCGAAGAACCCGCAGGCAATGATGGCCACGGGATTTCTGGGGGCAGGAGTTTTTCCGACCCAACTCACTGAAGCAGAATTTGAATCTGCGAGATATGACGAGTTGGACGACATGGTGACCACGACGGGTGTTGCGTTTCTAGGGTTGTCTGTCGGATGTGCGCGATGCCATGATCACAAGTTCGATCCGATCCCGTCGCGTGATTACTACCGGATGGCTGCAACCTTCACGACGGCGATTCGTAGCGAAATCGATTTGGATCTTGAGCCAAAGTTAAATGCGCAACGCAAACTTGAACACGTTGAACGGCTTGCTGCATTGGAAGATGATCTTAAGAGCTATCAAGAAACCGTTTTGGCTGAGGCGTTCACCAAGTGGATCGCGGGCTACGATGACACGAAGGAGACGACACCGTGGCAGACGCTGAGTGTCTTAGAAGTAAAGTCATCGGGCGGGTCCAAGTTTGAACCCCAGAATGATGGATCCTGGCTGGCGGTGGGCAAGGCTCCTGACAAAGATGAAGTGACGATTGTTGCGGAGTCGAATCTTCCCGTTGCTTCGCGGTTGCGGATCGAAGCTCTTACTCATGCTTCGTTGCCACGAAACGGGCCGGGGCGCGCAGATAACGGCAATTTTGCGCTCGGAAACGTCGAGCTTGCTTTGCTGCCGAACGATAGTGATCAAACAAACAAGCCAGTGGTCATTGATCAAAAGGCAGGTGCTGCCCAAGGGCAAGGGATTGTGCTCAATAAGGCCGCCGCTACGCACCAGCAAAATACCCAAAACCTTTCTGTGATGGCATCGATCGATCAGGACCCAGTGTCAGGCTGGGCCGTGGATTCGGGAGGAATCGGAAAAGACCAGGCAGCCGTCTTTGAATTTGCTCAGCCCGTTGAGATAGAGGGCAAAGTTCGATGGAAAATCCGTCTGTTGTTCAATCATCCGAATCAACGTCATGCCATGGGCCGATTTCGGATCGCGTTATCTGGTCGCGCTGATGCTGCGGTTGAGGTTGGAAGCAAGGATGCCAGTGCGAACTTAAAGAAAGCTTTGCGTGAGGCAAAGAAAAACCGTGATCCGCATTCCAAGGCGTGGAAAATATCGCAGCAGTGGTACGCCTGTCTCTTATACACATCTCCGAGCCCACGAGACCGAGGCTGATCTCG
>CAJXTM010000649.1 GCA_913061385.1 uncultured Rhodopirellula sp.
GGTCTCGTGGGCTCGGAGATGTGTATAAGAGACAGGTACTCGCACCGGAAAATAAGGCTAACGCTGGAAAAGCCGGCTCTCTAGAACGTATCGGGATAGATGACCAGCTCGATTCGGCGATTGGCGACGCGACCTGCCGGAGTCTCATTACTCTGCCGCGGGTTGTTCGATCCCTGCGCAACAGTGAACAGTTGCTGTCCTGGCACCCCCGAACGGCGTGTCAGAAAATCCAACACGGCCAATGCCTGAGCGGATGTCAACTGATGGCTGGTGGCGACACTGCCCCCATAAATCTGGGCATTATCGGTGTAGCTCTCGATCCCAATTCTTTGCCTTGGAAAAACCGCACGCACTTGTGCAGCGATTGGATCTAGCACTTGAGCCGCCTGAGCATGAATCTGAGCAGTCCCAGGCTGGAAAACCTGATCGGCTGGAATCACGACGCGTACCACATCACGATCTTTTTCAATGGGAATCCCACCCAAATTAAGACGTGCTGCTTGCTTTGCCAGATCGGTATTGGCTCGGATCGTTGCATTCCCGCGAAGCTGCGTTGTTGCTTGAAAACCCTTGACCTGACTTTCCGCCGTCTCTTTGGCAATCCGACTGCTCGCGAGCTGCTGAGAAACATCAGCCAACTGCGTACGCAACAAATCAGCTTCGTCTTTAAATACCTGCGCTTTTTGCTCGGTTTGAGCCATTTGAATTTGCAATTGACGATTGTCGTCATCCACCAGTTGAGCACGCCGCTGCAACTCAGAGATCTGGGCATCTGCCGGCGTCATTGCAACTACATTGGACGGTCGCTGCCACGCCGCACCACCTAAATACGGATTTTGGGTGCAACCAGACGCAATGAGCGTCAGGAAAGAGATCAATAACGGCATCAAACAGCGATTGCTCTGCACAGTGTTTATCACAGTGTTTCGCATGATGTTTCGCATGATGTTTCGGGGATAATGCTTTGAGGAATCCATTCCCAGCGTCCTTCCTAGTCAGCGCAGACTTTGCCGCAGTTGCGTTGGACGTTAAAGTCTCTCGCGAGCGACGACAAGATCAGTTCCTGTCATCAACCTCCTCAGTCGCTGCAATGCAAGCATTTGCAGCAATCAGCACCATGAATCACGCAGTGACGCAAAAAATGGTAAGGAACGTGGCTTGAAGCCTAAGACGCATTCAACCCACTCAACAGATCACTGGGTGTCAAAACACTGAGTTTCTCGTTCGGGATGCCGACGATTGCTTGACGCACCGCGATTTCCTCGTTCCGTACATTTGCTCAGCACACTTTTTCAACCTCCGTTTTCCAAAAGGCAATTGCAGAATGTTAAGCGAACAAAAAGTTGGGGAACTTCGATCCGAATTTGTCGCCCTCCGCCGCCAAGTGGGAGACCAGACAGCTGCTTTTTTTGATGGTCCAGCTGGCACGCAGGTACCCGGTTGCGTGACCCAAGCGATCACCGATTACTTAGAGCAGTGCAACGCAAACCACGATGGAGCATTTGCGACAAGCATTGAAAGTGATCAGTGGGTCAAGCAGGCCCATCAAGCTGCTGCCGATCTCGTGGGAACCCCAGATCGGGGAACCATCGCGTTTGGAGCCAACATGACGTCACTGACCATGGCGCTCTCCCGCTCACTTGCCCAAACATGGAACAAAGGCGACGAAATTGTGCTCTCGCGTCTGGAACACGACGCAAACTTTTCACCTTGGGTTTTGGCCGCACAAGATCGCGGCGTTGAAATTCGCTACATCGACATCAACCCCGAGGACTGCACACTTAAGCTCGATGAATACGCAGATGTCTTAAATGACCGCACGCGTTTGGTCGCCGTAGGGTGTGCGTCGAACGCGGTAGGAACAATCAACCCCGTTCAAAAAATCTGCCAATGGGCCCGAGAATGCGGAGCGTTATCGTTCCTAGATGCAGTTCATTATGCCCCCCATGGCCTGATGGATGTAGAAGCTTGGGGATGCGACTTTCTAATGTGCAGCGCCTACAAATTCTTTGGCCCTCATATCGGAATTCAATATGGACGCCGGGAACTGCTGGAATCACTGCAACCCTACAAACTGCGTCCCTCACCGAACACTCTGCCTGGACGCTGGATGACTGGCACACAAAACCACGAGTGCATCTGGGGAACACACGCGGCCATCGACTACATGGCATCCATCGGAGGTGACACAGCAAGCGGTTTATCGAGACGCGATGCTTTGCGACTGGCATTCAAGAGTATCAAGGGATATGAAGATCAACTGCTGCTACGGTTGCTTGAAGGCCTGAACCAGATCAGTGGCGTCAAAGTCTGGGGCATCACGGACCCTGCTCGCCTACACGAGCGTTGCCCTACCATTTCGATCACCCATGACCGTTTATCACCACGCATCGTGGCTGAACGCCTGGCCGCGCAGGGGATTTTTGTCTGGGATGGAAATTACTATGCACAGCCATTAACGGAGCGACTGGGTGTGGAACCCGAGGGCATGATTCGGATTGGGTTAGTCCATTACAACACGGCCTCCGAGGTCGACCGCTTACTCGACCATTTGAGTTCGCTCTAAACACAGAAATCCTCGTTTGCCGAAAATCCAAATTACGGGGATCATCCAGCAACAATTTGACTACTATGGGGGTAGAAAACCCCTGCATGGACACCCATTGCAGCCTCCCTCCTTCCCCCGACCCGATCTTCACAGGACTGTACAAAACCTATGAAAAGGTTCATCCCCTTACTGCTTTGTTCCTTTTTCGTCTTGAACTCATTGTCCACAGCTGAAGCAGCTAATGGCTGCTTCGGAGAGAAACTAAGCTCCCTTCCTATTGTGAAACGAGCTTTTGGGCCTACCCGAAACCAGCTGATATCCCAGAACCAATGTTTGAACGGAGAGATCCATTCACTCGACCAGAAGCTCGAAGAGATGCAACTGGCGTTGGAAGCGGCAACCGCACTGGCGGAAAAGCAAGCTGCAGAGATCCAAGGCTTGAATCAATCGCTTGCCGCCGCCCGCAAAACAGGCGAAGACGCGAATGCAGCTCTAAACGAAACCAAACAAGCACTCGCAACCGTCACAACCGGCAAGAAAAAAGCCGAAGGCAATGCCATCGCCGCGGAAAAAGCTCTAGCGGCCCAACAAGCTGCTACCAAGAAAGCAGCACAACAAGTTGCAGCCGAAGTGGCAAAACTGAAGCAAACCTTGGCGACATCCACAAAGGTTTCGAACGAAACCAAACAGCAACTTGCTAAGTCAGCGAAGGCTCTCAACACCTCTCGCGAGGCACTGAAAGCGAGTCAAAACGAAATTGCTTCCATGAAAAAAGCGGAAGAACAACGCAGGGAAGAAGATGAAAAAAACCGTTCAGAGCAGAAGGCAATTGAAACACCAACGGTGAAAGAAGAAACCCAAAAAGAGCCCGAAGAGTCAATTCCCAGCGAACCAGAAGTCGCACCTGCAAAGGAAGACGAGTCGCAAGCAGAAGCCGACAAAGCGGCTGAATGATTCCGAACTCGGAAACACCACGCAGCCACCTCGTTGCTGCACA
Organism: uncultured Rhodopirellula sp.; assembly: GCA_913061385.1. Lineage (GTDB taxonomy): Bacteria > Planctomycetota > Planctomycetia > Pirellulales > Pirellulaceae > Rubripirellula. The sequence continues at coordinate 3,546 of CAJXTM010000649.1, forward strand.
GCTGATTTTTCGCTGAGCGAAATGGATACTTAAAGAGTCCGATGACAACAGTCATCGGACTCTTTTTTTTTGTTGCAGCATGAAACCGCCCCAAACACACCGATGCCCGACGATACGCAAAAGAGCAGCAAGGCAAATCAGCTTGCGATCACCAATCCAGCCTTGCAAAGAATTCATCCGCAAGTCTCTCAAGCAACGCA
>CAJXTM010000650.1 GCA_913061385.1 uncultured Rhodopirellula sp.
ACGTAAGGAGTCGTCGGCAGCGTCAGATGTGTATAAGAGACAGGTAACCATGAATGCTGAGCAGGCCAGTTCCGGCTCAAGCTGCATTCATGGTCTGTTGCTTTTCTTGCGGCTCAGTTTCTGCAGGGCTTCTGTCTCAGCCACTGGGTCGTAGCGTGGATTCCGTCTCGTGGGAATTGGAGCCTTGATTTCATGTTGCCAGTTTTGTAGCTCCGAAAGCAGTTGACTGGTCTTTGCTGGGTTTTTGCGGGACAGGTCCTGAGATTCGCTGATATCATTTTCGAGGTCGTAAAGCTCGACGCCACCATCCTCGAAGTATTGATGAAGCTTCCAGCGGCCATGCCGTATGATGCTGCACGGACGACTGCGATACAGCAGGTCCCTTTGCCCGTCGATTCGTTGGTAACTCTGCAGATAGGCGGGGAAGTGCCAGAACAGAGCTCGGTCTTTTAGGGCAGTTTGGTTCTGCAACAAAATGGGCAGCAGGCTCTCACCGTCTCGCGGTTGATTTGCGGGTAATTCAGCTTTGGTGATTTCACAGAAAGTTGGATAGAAATCAACGTTGATGACGGGCTCATCTGATTGGCTGCCTGCACGGATCACCCCAGGCCAGACCACGAACATCGGTTCTCTGATGCCACCTTCGTAGTAAGTACCCTTGTAGCCTTTTAGCGGAGTCATCGATGTCGCGGGTCCATAACCACCGTTATCGGAAGAGAAAAAGATCACTGTATTCTCCTTCATTCCACTCTCTTCAAGCTTGTCCATGATGCGTCCGACACCAGTATCCACACTCTCGATCATTGCAGCCATGACTGCGTGCGAATGTAGTGCTCCTTTGGGTTTCGCATCGTATTTTGCGACCAGATCAGACCTGCCTTGCAGCGGAGTGTGAACGGCAAAATGTGTCAGGTAAAGAAACCACGGTTGCTTGCGGTTGCGGTCAATGAACGAGATCGCTTCATCCGTCAAACGATCAGTGAGATACTCGTCGGCGGGAGCATCTTTTAAACCCGGGGCCTCGGGATGGGGTGGATAGTAACCGCGTGGCGGACTTCCGCTGTGGGTACCGGCAAAGTTAAAGTCGAAACCGTAGGGAATGGGGTCATCGCTCAGATGCCACTTGCCAATCGTCCCGGTGCGGTAACCAGCCGCCTGGATTTGGTGTGCCCATGTTTTAATCCCCTTAGGCAGAGTGTCCGTGCCGGAGACATGCATCCACTTGCCAAATTTTGGATTGCCTCGACGGGAGGTTCCAACATTGTAAATTTCGTGACGGGGTGTGTACTGACCAGATAACAGGCAGGCTCGGGCAGGTGCACAGTTGGCTGACGCTGAGTAGGCATTTGTGAAAATCATTCCGGACTTAGCCAACGCATCCAAATGAGGCGTTTCGTAGTAGTCCGAGCCCATGAATCCACAGTCCCTCCAGCCATAATCGTCAAGGAAAATGAATAGTACATTCGGGCGTTCCTGAGCATTCGCATTGCTGTCTTGGGCCACCAGATGCGAATGCTGGCTGACGAATGCAACTGAGATTGCCAGTTGCAGGCAAAGTCGTAGCTTGGATGAGATCATTGTTTCGTCTTGTTAAAATGACACAAAGAAAGCATGTTTTGAAACTGACGAATTGTCAGGAAAGAATTTCTTTCACGACCCGACTTTGTTCCACACCCGTCAAGCGTTGATCGAGCCCTTTGAAGGGATAGCGGAACCGATCATGATCAATTCCCATCAAGTGCAGGATGGTTGCGTTTAGGTCACGTACATGCACTGGGTCTTTGACAATATTGTAGCTGAACTCATCGGTTTCGCCGTGTACAACACCACCCTGAACGCCACCACCTGCCATCCAAATCGAAAAGCATTTGGGATGATGGTCACGACCATAGCTGGTTTTGCTCAGTGGACCTTGGCAGTAGATCGTACGCCCAAATTCACCACCCCACACCACAAGCGTATCATCGAGCATGCCTCGCTGACGGAGGTCTGTCAGTAGACCTGCAGAGGGTTGATCCACATCGCGACATTGGTTTGGCAAGTCCTTGGGGATGCCTCCGTGCTGGTCCCAACCACGGTGAAAGATCTGCGTGAAGCGAACTCCACGTTCTGCCATGCGTCTTGCCATCAGACAGGTGTTGGCAAAAGTTCCCGGAGTGGTGACTTGAGGACCGTATAAATCCAGCACGTGCTGCGGTTCATCGCTGATGTCTGACAACTCGGGAACACTGGTTTGCATCCGGAACGCCATTTCGTATTGTGCGATGCGGGCATGGGTTTCTGGGTCGCCGAGTTGTTCAGCCGTTGCTTGGTTTAGGCGTGCAAGAGAGTCAAGCATGCGACGTCGTACGGTGGGGTCGACTCCGTCAGGATTGGACAGGTACAAGACTTGGTCGCCTTGGCTGCGTAACGCGACACCCTGATATTTGCTGGGCAGGAAGCCGCTTCCCCATAAGCGGTTGTACAACGCTTGTGCCTGTTTGCGACCACTCCATGAAGGAGTCATGACCATGAAGGCGGGCAAGTTCTCGTTTTCGGTTCCCAGTCCATAACTGAGCCATGAACCGAGGCTGGCTTTGCCCGGTAGTTGATCACCCGTGCAGATGTAGGTGATGGCTGGATCGTGATTGATCGCTTCGGTATACATCGAGCGAACCAACGCAATCTGATCTGTTTTTTTTGCCATGTGGGGCAGCAATTCGCTGACCATGGTCCCGCTGGAACCATGTTTCGCAAATTGATAGATGCTCGGCGCGATGGGAAATCGTGACTGACCACTGGTCATCGTGGTCAAACGCTGTCCCTGACGAATGGACTCCGGCAGATCCTTGTCGTACCAATCTGCCATCTTGGGTTTGTGATCCCACATGTCCATTTGGCTTGGTGCGCCCGACATGAACAAGTAGATCGCACGACGTGCTTTGGGTTGGTGATGTGGTAAATCGCTTCGCCCACCCGTCGACTTGTCACGATTGGCAGCCGTTGACTCGTCTGCTTGTAAAGATGCCAACGCAGCAGCACCAATTCCACACGAGGTGCGCGAAAAAAATGATCGGCGGGTTAAAGCTGCGAGTCGTGGGTCGGTATGCATGGGATGCGAATTCAACGAGCGGTATAAATTCAACGAGCGATATAAAAAGTTGCTGAGAGCCGAGCACTCACTTGGAAACTACTTCATCCAGATTCAAAAGAGTACTGGCCAAAATCGTCCATGCGGCCTCGGTGGAGTCAGCCTGTTTTGAAACTTTTGCAGTCAACGCGGGCTGGGCCGAGTAGTAGCTGATCAAGTCAGTCAGCAAAGTTTTAACTTCAGTTTGTTCCGCTGCGGATGGCAGTCGTGATGTGACTGTCTCGTAGAGCCAGTCAACTCGGGCGCTCAATCGTTCCGCTGCCGGTAGACTCTGGATTTCTTCTTCGTTCAATGCTCGTAACGCCAGTTCATGGGCAGATTCGACGTACTGTGTTTCGTTCATCAAGAGCAGAGCTTGCAGAGGTGTATTGGTTCGTTCACGTCGGGCTGTGCACGATTCCCGGCTCGGAGCGTCAAAGGTTGACATCTGTGGAGGCGGGCTAGTGCGTTTCCAGAAGGTGTACACGCTGCGGCGATAGACTTTGTCGCCATCGTCAGGTGCAAAGCGAACGGTGTTGCTGCCCGAGTAGCCCACAGCCTTCCATAGTCCCGCGGGTTGTGGAGGTTCTGTCTCTTATACACATCTCCGAGCCCACGAGACCGAGGCTGATCTC
>CAJXTM010000651.1 GCA_913061385.1 uncultured Rhodopirellula sp.
CGAGATCAGCCTCGGTCTCGTGGGCTCGGAGATGTGTATAAGAGACAGTTTCTTAACCGACTGATAGACCCATTGATCACTCTTGGCATGTCAGAGTGCCATGAGTGGTTCTGGGATCTCATCAGTGAATTGAATGGCACTACCGTGTTGTATTTAACACTTACCGTTGCCTTGTTGTTATTGCTGATCGCGACCGTTTGTGACTTTCGCACACGCGAGATTCCCAATTGGATCTCGGTAGCGATCGCTTTGGTTGCGATCGTCGCATCAAGTGCTGGTTGGCTTGGGATCGGCTTTCCACTGATCATCGCCGGTGGAGCTTTGGGTTTTCTGGTCGGCTACAGCTTGTTTCGATTTGCTCAACTAGGAGGCGGCGACGCAAAGTTGATTGCAGCCTTGGGGCTGTTGGTGGGTCCCGTAGGCCTTCTGATCGTATTATTTGGCATGGCAATTGCGGGAGGTATCCTATCACTCATTGCGATATGGCGTAACCAAAAAGATTACGCTTACGTACCAGCAATTGCTGCTGGTTTCGTTTGGTATCTTGGGCTCGTTTCGCAGATCTGAGTCAAAGCCAAGAATCTGGAGCCGCGGGGAAAGAGTTTAAACAGAGATCGGCTTGCGATTATCCTGATAGGGGAATCGCCGTCTCAAAACGAAAACACACAACTGTCGCGAACCCCAACCCGCGTTTTCAACGTACGCCAATAGAATGAATCAATTCCACCGCAAGAAACGCTCAGGACAAGCGTTAATCGAGTTTGCACTCGTAGCGTTGGTCCTATACTTGATTGTGGGTGCGGCATTGACGTTTGGGCTGTGGATCTATGCAGCGGGTCAGATCCAACAAGCAGCCAATGTCGGGGCTCGTGAATTGTCACAAACACCACTTCCATTTGATTCCACATTCGAGACGGCCCTAGACACATTGATCGTCCGCCAGCGGATATACGATGACCGTTGGTTAGTGATTGATCTGGACCAACTGGAAGCGAGCAATCCGAACTACAACTTCTTCGAGGACGTTGTCCCCGAGATGCCTCTGCTAAATCAGCAACTCGCATCTTTGTATATTGTTGATCGATTTGATCACGATAATAACGCCGCAACGAGTGATGTCCGACTCATGCGTTACCCGGGTGCCCTGCTAACACGCACTGATGCAATTTCCACCCCTGCACTAACGGGCAAACCATGGGTTGCTCAGCAGTATGTAGTGCAGATTCCAATCGTGGTTGAGCGAACAGCAGGTCATAGTGGTGGTGGTGGTGGCGAGCGTATACGGTGGGTCAACGTGGTCGAGGAAATTGATACAGAAGGACTGCCAGATGAGGATAGCGGTGAGAATCCTGATCCTTTCTCCCTTGAGAACAGTAACACAGACATGCGTGGCGTGGTTGCCTTACGAATCCACTACCCGGCCCAATCGGCTTGGCTTAGCAGTTATCAGGATCGTGGCCCGTTTGTGATTAATACGGATGATCCTAATGTTGCAGACGACGCGGCCGTCGTCGTCATTGACAACTCCAATCAATCAGGAAGCTTAATTGATCGTCCATTGACTGGAACCAACGCCAGCGGAGACAGCATCTACGCGGGCACTTACGGGGGTAAGTATGGACTGGGAATTCATGGAGCAATGACCAGCCCTCAATTAACTGGCAGCGGAAGCGGCATTCGTCCTTACCGACGTGTGCTGGTTTCGCATGCAATTTTTCGCAGAGAAGTTTTTACATCCAGCTCGCCGTAACATCTGAAACATACCTCTGACTCATTATGCAAAAGCAAAAATCACCCTTCGTTTTAGTCAAAATCCTGCTGACACTCGTGATCGCCACCATCGTCATCGGCGGCGGCGTCCTTGCCACGCTATGGGCTACCGGCATACCAGTAGAAAAGCTGGCTTTCTGGAAGACCGAACCGGAGCAGGTTCCCGCTATTACCTTGCCAATGAACTGGAAGCCAATTCAAGCGTATACCAAAGTCAAGCGTGGCGATTTGCAAGACCCGCTTACTGGAAAGGTCAACCGTATTGAGGTCCCACTTGCAGCAGTGAAGGGAATGAGTGCCTCCGTTGTGACCCCAGATGGCGAACTGGTAAGCCAGCCTATTGAAAAAGCCGAGAGTACAGACTCGGGAATCATTTTGCAGCTCAAAGATGGAACGACCATTAGCCAACAGCAATTGGTCAAGCTCGGCGGTGCGTTCACTCAGTCAAGCGATATCATCGGACGCGTGGTAAGATCTGACAAGTCGCCTGGTTTTGCGTTCTCCGAGAGTAATTTTTTTGAACAAGGAACTCCAGCTGGTTTAGCGGGAGCCACACCGCCTGGCATGCGAGCCATGACCCTGAAAGCTGAACAACTCGCCGGCGTCCACCGCATCAGCATGGGCGAGCAGATCGACTTGGTCGCAAACATCCCTCTCCAAAAACTTCGTCGCTTTGAACGCTCTACCGGCAGCCGCCTGCCTGGTGCGGAACTAGTTGTTGTTGCTGACCGATCAGACCGTGCTCAAGATACGGAGACGACTGCAAGGCTCGTGGCACGGCAAGCCGTTGTGCTGACACCAGTCGTAAAACGCATAAATACCCAAACATCGGCATCATTGACGCAGGGAAAGAGATTACTAAGCGTTCCAGTGGAAGAAGTCGTCTTGGCTGTCGCTGCAGAAGATGTGTCGGCGGTAACCGCTGCACTTGAGCTCGGAGCCACCGTGAACGTCCTAGTCAGAAGCGGGCGTTTGGCATCAAACGAATTGCCACCTTCTGCCCCCGCCGGCATGGTGGCAGTTCCCATACCAGGACAAAGCTTATTTGCCTATCAGACAATCCGAACCAGTAGCTTTGAGGATCCGGCAACTGCCTACATACGCACAATCAATGTTCCTGCAGAGACAGCAGAAACTTCGAACTGGGTCACCGATTTGTCGCAACTCGTTGGTCGCATCCCACGTCACGACCTGCCAGCTACTGTACCAATTCGCGAAGAGGACTTAATGCCACCAGGGACCGCCCCGGGGTTATCTGCGGCAACCCCACCAGGTCGCGTTCTGTTTTTCTTGGACCCTGAAGGCCTGATTGGTGCAAATGCGTTCGAGTTCGGTCAACATCTCGATTTGGTTGCCAGCCGAACCGCTGGCCAACCGTCTGGTCGCAGCCTGAGTGGATTCAGCAACGTAACCCTTTCCGAAGCCCAGCGGACAAGAGTCGAGTCCATCGCCGACGATGTGATTGTTGTGATGCCTGTCGATTCCCCCGCTAACCCAACACTGAACAAGAGCAACACTGGCAACAAAACAGGAGCAGCCAAATTAATCGTTGCCGTACGTCCCGACCAAGTTGCCCAACTGGAGCATGCCGTCGCAATCGGTTCAGGTCTCCGGGCTACAGTACGCTCGGGAATCAGTTCCGAGGTAGAACAGGAAGTTTCTGCTGCGTCACAAGATCGTGTAAAAATGATGAAATTCGACCCGCTCTCTGAAGCCAAACGCACCGACATTTTCATCGGTGGCTCTCATGAGTCCCAATTATTCGGAGCAAATCAATGAAAGATCCCCAAGCACAAGCAGAACGCAGAGGGGGGATCTTGATCATGGTGATAATGCTGTTGTTTGTGATGTTTGCGATCGCAGGATTATTGATCGATATTGGAATGGCACGGCTTACGCAAGCGCGGATGCAATCCGTGACCTGTCTCTTATACACATCTGACGCTGCCGACGACTCCTTACGTGTAGA
>CAJXTM010000652.1 GCA_913061385.1 uncultured Rhodopirellula sp.
GAGATCAGCCTCGGTCTCGTGGGCTCGGAGATGTGTATAAGAGACAGCTCTATGTCCATGCGATCTATTTCGATCGCTCAGCACCGGTCACGTCAACCTCTCATCACGAAGATCGGCAGAATTTACCGTCAAAGCCTCAAGACTGACGATTAATCAGGCCAAGAACCTCGGATCGTGACTTTGGATCGTCTCGGAAGATACCTCGCATGGCACTTGTCAGACACAAGCTACCCGGCTTTCTGACCCCACGCATCGTCATGCAACTGTGCGTTGACTCGACGACAACCGCCACTCCGCGAGCGGATAGACGGTTCTCGACAAGATCAGCCACGGTGTGAGTCAACCGTTCCTGAACCTGTGGCCGCCTTGCGACCTCCTCAACGACCCGTGCAAGCTTACTTAACCCTACAACCTTACCACTCGGCAGGTAAGCGATGTGTGCCTTCCCCGAGAATGGCAGCAAGTGGTGCTCACACATGCTGCAAAAGCTGATGTCGCGAACCAGGACGATCTCGTCGTAATCCTCGGTAAAAACCTTTGCTAGATGTCTCGCAGGATCGCTCTTGAGACCAGCGAACATCTCTGCGTACATGCGGGCAACCCGTGCAGGTGTCTCGAGCAGACCTTCACGGTCTGGGTCCTCACCGACAGCAGCCAAAATTGATCGCACGGCAGTTTCGATGCGGGGTAAATCCACCTCATCGTTCGTGGGCTGATTAGGATCAGCGAAGAAAGCGTTGTCAGAAGCCTCGCTTCGAGATGGCACGCCTTGCTTGGCCCCGCTTGCGGACCCCTGTGTAGTTGTATTTTGCACGCTAGACACCACGCGTTTTTCGGAATTCTTCGGATCTGCGATCATCATTAAGGCCTTGAATTACTACGTCCGTGCCTTATGACGAGGCACCATACTAACAGGAGAGACAACAATCGCGGAATGGCACTGATGCCCTCGTGGGGAGAATAGTTCGCAGTCAAGCCAAGGCCGATATTGGCGGGACCATTCCAACAGAGGCACAGTCAGCCAAATTCACAAATACACGGAACAAAACGGAAAACCGTACCGTGCTGGCACCCCGAAACCGACAGATTGGGGCGTAGAAGAAGCCGTTCAGAAAAACAACGGAGAGCAAAACAAAGCGGGAACGGCAACAGAATCAACAAGTAGTTCCACCGCCCCAGCGGAGGTGAATCACCACGATTCAGCGGAGGTGAATCACCACGATTCAGCGGGCAACCAGTCGGTTCACAATCACGCAATCACTATCGCGATTTTTTGGCGGCGAATTCAAGGCAGAGAATCCTATCCGTCCCCCGCACCAGAATTCGGTTACCGACGATGACTGGTGCGGCCCAACAGGGGTACTTGATCCCCAAACGCCTGCCCTCGTCTTGACTGAGATCCCACTCGGCAACAACTTCCATTTTGCTGGAATTAACCTTGAGAATCTGCATTAAGCCGCGTTCTTCGAGCACCACAAGATGATCTCCAAGCCTGGCAACCGATGACCGGGTTCTTCTGGCATCAACCCACTTGATCTCGCCAGTCTGCCAGCTGATACAGCGCAAGTCGCTGTCCGGGGCATTCCGACCCGAGCAACCGTACAGAAATCCATCCACCAGAATCGGTGTCGCCCAGTGACTCCGCATCGCTTGCCGCCGACGGTCGCGTGGCGGGTCTTTCCATATGACACGGGGCTGCAATTTCGAAACCTGCAGCAGCGCACTACCCAACTCATAGCATTCACTAATAAACACTTGGTCACCACTAACGACAGGGACCATTGCGTTAACACTATCTCTGATGGAAGCCCGGTGCTCGAATTGCCACACTGTTTCACATTTCACGGGATCGACCAAAAGCAATCCCGTCCGCGCGAAAACAAGCACGTAATTAGTGCCATTGATCTCGATCGGTCGTGGACTACTGTAACTGGCAAGATCATCCCCTGTCTTCCATAACTCGCGGCCATTCTCGAGGTCAAACGCTACAACTGCGGTCCCATTGTAAGTCACACGATCGAGTTGCATTGGACCAACTTCCTGATCTTCTGGTGGGCTACCTCCAACCATCACAATCACTTGCCCATCGAGCACAAGTGGTGATGATCCGACCCCAAAAAAATTTTGCACTACTCCATAGGCGTCATTGGTATTTAGGGACCAGATTTCTTGACCGTCAGCTACATTTCGACACTTCAGCAAACCCGTTACCCCATAGGTAATAACCCGATCACCGGAAACAGTCGGACTCGTCCGTGGACCGTCTTCATAGCCGAGCAAATCACTGTATTGAAACGCATTACTTTTCGACCAAAGCTCAGCCCCGGATGCGAAGTCAAAGCACCGCAAACGCTCGCGTGAAACGGATCGCGAAGTCACCACGTCGAACTGCCTACTCGCGTCAAGCTGAAAGAAACGACCATCCGAAACGGTACCAAGCCCATAACCATTACCCACCTCAATTGACCAAGCCATTACCGGGGGCGTCGTCCAATCAAATGGCACTTGAGGCTGTTCTACGGTCCCATCAAAACCCTTCCCGAGAAATCTGGGCCAAGCTTGCTGGGGTTCTGCATAAGTTTGGCTTTTTCCGCGAACCTGCTTTTCGGCAACAGCGTCTCTCTGCGCGCAACTGACTGACGGCAACAGGCTCGCGACGACAATCCATCCAGCAGCATGACAAGTCAACTTAAAATGCATCGATAACGCCTCTGAAATTTCGATAACTTCCACTCAACACTATATCTGTCCGTGCTTGAAATCCCGAGTGCCTTGTGTCCTCAAGTCGCGTCGAGCAAACCGACGATAATCACTATGATCATGTTAGCGCCGGCGACGAACGAAGACGCGGTTACGATCGAGTACAGAGAACTGCGGGATAACTGCAACCACTTTGCAATCCGCGGGGGGCAACGAATTACACCCAGAAACAAGCTGTTTCGCCTCACAATATAAGCGTTAATACATTAGAACAGAATCATGGCCGATTTATATGTCAACGCACGCCTCACGATCCCCAGTGATGAAATTTCGGTTTCGACTGCCAGAAGCAGCGGTCCGGGGGGACAAAATGTCAACAAAGTGAACTCAAAGGTCACGCTCCACTGGTCGCCTGGCAACTGCTCATCACTGCGTGCGGACTGGCGCCGCCGCTTCGTAGCCGGCTATTCCAACCGCATCAACCGTGAGGGCCAACTTGTCATTAGCAGCCAGCAGTACCGCGACCAGAGTCGCAATCTGGCTGACGCGCGGCAGAGACTCGTCGGCATGCTGCTTTCCTGCCAAAATCCTCCCAAGTCGCGAAAAGCGACGCGGCCCACCTTGGGTAGCAAACGTCGACGTTTAGAGCAAAAAAAGCAGCAATCACAGAAGAAACAGAATCGGCAACGCCCGCGACGTGATGACTAAGACGGCATACCAGCAAACACAATCCTTCTCTAATAATGCCGAAATGCTATACTAGGCATGAAGTCCATGCGGTTGCACTCGCAATTCGATCACCGCGTTGCGAGCATCCCTCACCGATCAAAATTCAATAGGACTGTTCGTTATTTCCCTGTCAAATGATGGATTAATGAAGCGCAATATGCATCTTGATGACCTGTTATCCAAATGGGCATTCGATCCCTCTACCCTGAACGTACGTCTGGTGAAAGGAAACGATGGTCGTGACGTGATCCAGATGCGAGTGGACATGGGCTGTCTCTTATACACATCTCCGAGACCACGAGACCGA
>CAJXTM010000653.1 GCA_913061385.1 uncultured Rhodopirellula sp.
GAGATCAGCCTCGGTCTCGTGGGCTCGGAGATGTGTATAAGAGACAGGTTATGTCACCGCTGAATCGAATCCCTCCGTCAGCGATGACGGGTATGTTTCTTTCGTTCGCCACCTGAGCCGTTTTCAGAATGGCGGATATTTGTGGAACACCGATTCCGCTGATCACTCGCGTTGTGCAAATCGAGCCTGGTCCGATACCAACTTTGATAGCATCTGCCCCTGCATCGATTAACGCTCGTGCTCCTTCGGCCGTGGCGACATTTCCTGCCACCACATCAATATCCCAATCCTTCTGTTGTTTGATCTCCTGAACGGTTTCGATCACGTTTTTGCTGTGTCCGTGGGCAGAATCCACCACCAGAAGGTCAACGCCTTGCCGGATAAGTGCTTCTGCACGCTCGAAATCACTGACTCCCACCGCTGCTCCGACACGCAATCTTCCTTGCGAATCTTTGCAGGCACGGGGAAAACGCTTCATCATGTCGATGTCACGAATGGTAATCAGTCCCGTTAGTTTTCTATTTTCGTCAACCAGCAGAAGTTTCTCGACCCTTTTTGCCGTTAAAATCCTCTCAGCTTCCTCAAGCGTCACATTCCCTACCCCTGTGACCAGATTTTCGCGGGTCATGACTTCGGAAACTGGGCGGTCTGGGTCTTCCAGGAACCTCAGGTCGCGGCGGGTCAGGATGCCCACCAGCGTCTGATCTTGGTGGACAATCGGGATGCCTGAGACATTGGCCTCGTCCATCAGTTCCGCTGCTCGGCCGACTTTTTCTTCGGGTGACAGGGTGACGGGGTCAATGATAATACCGTTTGCCGAGCGTTTTACCTTCATCACCTGTTCGGTCTGACTCAACGTCGACAGGTTCTTGTGTATAATTCCGAACCCTCCATCCTTGGCTAGAGCGATGGCCATTTCTGATTCGGTGACCGTATCCATCGGAGCAGACAGGAACGGTATCTGAAGTCGAATACGTCGCGTCAGGTGCGAACTGACATCGACGTCGCTGGGCACGACTTCGCTGTAGCGGGGTTCAAGCAGAACATCATCGAAAGTGACAGCGAGTTCGCCAATTTTGTCTGCCGACATGCGTCGAAATCCACGTACACGGGGGTAGGGTATAAAGTTCGCGATTATGCCCCATTCAAGCCTTGTTTAGTAGACCGCATGTCTTCTTCTTCCAGAACTTTGGTGGGACTGCCTGCCTAGGGGCTGATCTGTCTACTCGCGGATGAGGATCGTAGGGGGCTGTTCTTCGGTGTCTGTGGCGGAAGGCAGGTCGCCTCACAAGAGATCGGCAGGATCGCATGACGATAAGTTAGTGGCGGTTTTCAAGGCAGGCTGAGAGTTCAATGCGAAATCAGTTCGTTGGGCTTCGTCCACCCGATTCTGGCAAGCAGGACATCGCCCACTGCATTGCGTTTAGGCATCCATTCGCCGACTGTCACCCACGATTCCATGGGACTGGCATTGGTAATGTTGAAATTGCCCATCAAGGCAACTCCCTCTGGTTCAGCGATGCCATCGCCGATCATCGGCAGTACCGTCTGCTCGGTTTCACGGATCAGGACTCGCCGGCCGGGATCAACGCGTGCAACCCACAGGGGAGATCGCCAGCGAATGACATTTTGGTTGATCGTGTCTTGTCTGGTATAAACCAAGAACAGAGCATCACCACGTGTCAGCCAATGTTGTTGCGTGGTGGACATACCGATTTCTTTTCCATCATCCCATCGCCATGCTTGTTGTTTTTCGTAGTCAATGCCGTCCTCGCTGACTGCCACATAGCCATGGCCATCTTCGGCTCGAATGGTCATCAGGAATTGGTTGTCGAATTGGGTGACGGAGGGTTCCAATAAACCTCGGCCCACTAAATTGATCAGCGGTTTGCCGACTTCAGCGACTCGAAGTGTCTCGCCATCAAATGTGCAGCGAACACCGGCAACCATTCGGTGCTGTGATTCTGGGCCAAATGTGAATGACATCATGATGTCGCCATTGGGCATCACGACACGTTGACCACAGTTGTTTGAATAGATGAATGCACCGCGAGGGTCATTCCAGTTCAGTCGCTTTCGTTCGGACCACGAACCATCGCGTCGGCGGACTGCATACACTGGGAAGCGTGCCAGTTGATCTTTGGTTGCGAATTTCGGACCGCGGTAAAAAACAACATGACCCAGCGCAAGGGTGGTGTCCGTAGGCGGATGGTATTGTGGCGTCACATCGCACACACCTGCATGCAAGCCTTTGTCGCCTGCAACCGGATCGCGTCCCAGCGAGGCAACGGGTTGGGGAAGGCTCCAGCTCTTGCCCATGTCCGCTGATTCACTGGCATGGACCGGTCCAAAGTAATCTGAGCCTCCGATTTCCTGCAGCAGCATTAACGCAGTGGTTTGGTTGTCCTTCGACTTTGGATCAAGTGGCAACATGCAGGCACGGGGGTGGAACCATGTTGTGCCCTTGCCATCACGATTTTTCCAAAGCGTCTGTTTGGTGATTGATTTGATCAGAGATTTCCGCGTCGGCACATTTCGGCGATGGGGTTTCTCTGGTGGTTCAGCAGGTAGTTTTCTGGCTGCAAGCGAAGTTCCGATCATCATGATCGATCCTAGTGCTCTTCGCCGCGTGACTAACGTGCCTGCGGCGGGGCGATTTGCAATGCACGGAGCAGTGGGGCACGCGTTGGATTGTGGGTTCGGGGTCACGACTCAATTGCTCCAGTTAACAGGGTGGCCGCCACAGAGCAGCGATGCCGGTTGATCGGTTTGTGCAACAGGCCAGCTATTGCCTGCCGTGTGTGGTCCTGCTGTGTTCAATCATTCTACCAGCCAAGCACGTAGGCAAAGATCAGCGGAGCCACAATCGACGCATCGCTCTGGATCATGAATTTCGGCGCCGACTCGGAAAGTTTGTACCACGTGATTTTTTCATTGGGTACAGCGCCGCTGTACCCTCCATAGCTAGTAACTGCATCACTGATCTGACAAAAATAGCCCCAGAATGGAACGTCCAGTTTCAGGTCTTGGATCAACATTGGCACAACGCAGATTGGGAAGTCACCTGCGATACCACCCCCGATTTGAAAGAACCCAATGGGTCCCTCGCTGACCTGTTCTTGATACCAGTTTGCCAGGCGTTCCATTTGAGTTGTTCCGGTCACAAACGCCTGGTGGTTTGGTACCACGCCTTCGATGACTCGCGCGGTATAGATGTTTCCGAGGGTTGAATCCTCGAAGCCAGGGACAAAAACGGGGATCCCCATGTCCTTGGCTGCCGCAAGCCAACTGTGTTCACGTGGGATTTGGTAATGCTGTACCAGTTCCTCGTCATCAAGAAGATCAAACATGTAGTCTACGGGGAAACGTGGCGTTCCTGCGTTGGCTGCTTCCTGCCAGCGGGTCAGCAAGCGACCCTCAATGTGTCGCATCACCGTCTCGGGGATGCAGGTATCAGTGACCCGATTGAAACCGGCGTCGCGAAGTTTTGTCTCGTCAGCAGCTGAAAGAGCTCGCCAATTCTCGACGATGCGATACTCGCCATTCGCGACAAGGTTGAAAATGTCTTCTTCAAGATTCGCAGCGGTACAAGTGATGGCGTGGACTTTTCCTTGGCGGATCATTTCGGCAAGCGAGATGCCGAGTTCTCCAGTGCTCATGGCACCGGCCAGCGTCACCATCATTCCTGTCTCTTATACACATCTCCGAGCCCACGAGACCGAGGCTGATCT